>NZ_JASCON010000028.1:0-59089 GCF_029959585.1 Pseudomonas sp. PS02302 | reverse complement strand
CCCATTATTATCACCGGGGGGGGGGGCGGGGGGGTGGTTTGCGGCCGCCCCGGCACCGCTTCCATCCCTCCAGCTTCGCCTATCCGTGCCATAGCCAAATTGTCGGGCGCCCACACGGAACCGGCTGTTACTCTCGGGCGCCCCTTTTGCTCTCCTGAAGAGGATCCGCCATGACCGCTCCGCTCGCCATCCGCCGACTCGCCGCCGCCGCTCCGGATTTCGCCGAGCATCTGGATCATCTGCTGAGCTGGGAAGGGGTGTCCGACGCCGACATCAACCAGCGGGTCCTGGCGATCATCGCCGACGTCCGTCATCAGGGCGATCAGGCCCTGCTGGAATACACCCGGCGCTTCGATGGCGTCGAAACGACGTCCATGAGCGATCTCATCCTGCCGCGTGCGCGCCTGGAGGAAGCCCTGACCCGGATCACGCCGGAGCAGCGCACCGCCCTGGAAGCCGCCGCCGAGCGCGTCCGTCGTTATCACGAGAAGCAGCGCCAGGATTCCTGGCAGTACCAGGAGGCCGATGGCACCGTGCTCGGCCAGCAGGTCACCCCGCTGGATCGTGCCGGTCTCTATGTGCCCGGTGGCAAGGCCTCCTATCCGTCCTCGGTGCTGATGAACGCCATTCCGGCCAAGGTCGCCGGCGTGCGCGAGGTGGTCATGGTGGTGCCCACGCCCCGCGGCGAGGTCAACGAACTGGTGCTGGCCGCCGCGGCGCTGGCCGGTGTCGATCGCGTCTTCACCATCGGTGGCGCCCAGGCCGTGGCCGCCCTGGCCTATGGCACCGAAAGCGTACCGCCGGTGGACAAGATCGTCGGCCCCGGCAACATCTATGTCGCCACGGCCAAGCGCCACGTGTTCGGCAAGGTCGGCATCGACATGATCGCCGGCCCATCCGAGATCCTGGTTGTCTGCGACGGCCAGACCGATCCCGACTGGATCGCCATGGACCTGTTCTCCCAGGCCGAGCACGACGAGGACGCCCAGGCCATCCTGGTCAGTCCGGACGCCGCCTTCCTCGACGCCGTGGCAGCCAGCATCGCTCGCCTGCTGCCGGAGATGGAGCGTGCCGACATCATCCGCGCCTCCCTGGAAGGCCGCGGCGCCCTGATCCAGGTCGCCGACATGGCCCAGGCCATCGAGGTGGCCAACCGCATCGCCCCCGAACACCTGGAACTGTCCGTCGCCGAGCCGGAGCAATGGCTGCCCAAGATCCGCCACGCCGGCGCCATCTTCATGGGTCGCTACACCGCCGAGGCCCTGGGCGACTACTGCGCCGGTCCCAACCATGTGCTGCCGACTTCGGGCACCGCGCGCTTCTCCTCGCCCCTGGGCGTATACGACTTCCAGAAGCGTTCCTCGATCATCCACTGCTCGGCCGCCGGCGCTTCCGCGCTGGGCCGGGTCGCCTCGGTCCTGGCGCGTGGCGAGTCCCTGACCGCCCACGCCCGCAGCGCCGAATACCGTATTCAGGAGGAGCAGGCATGAGTGAACTCTGGAGTCCCTTCGTCAAGAATCTGGTGCCCTATGTACCCGGTGAGCAGCCCAAGCTGACCAACCTGGTCAAGCTCAATACCAACGAGAATCCCTACGGTCCGTCGCCGCGGGTGCTGGATGCCATCCGCGCCGCGGCCACCGATGACCTGCGTCTCTATCCCGATCCCAACGGTCAGGCGCTGAAGGATGCCGTCGCCCGCTACTACGGCATCCAGAGCGACCAGGTGTTTGTCGGCAACGGCTCTGACGAGGTGCTGGCGCACATCTTCCTGGGGCTGTTCGGCCATGGCCGAACCGTCCTGTTTCCGGACATCAGCTACAGCTTCTATCCGGTCTATTGCGGCCTCTATGACATCGCCTTCGAGACCCCGGCGCTGGACGAGGACTTCCAGGTCGTCCCCGAGGACTATCTGCGCCCCAATGGCGGGATCATCTTTCCCAATCCCAATGCACCGACCGGCAGCGCCCTGGCGCTGGACGCCATCGAGCGTATCGTCGCCGGCAATCCGACCTCGGTGGTGGTGGTGGACGAAGCCTATGTCGACTTCGGGGCGGAGTCGGCGGTCGCCCTGATCGAGCGCCATGCCAATCTGGTGGTGACCCAGACGCTGTCCAAGTCCCGTTCCCTGGCCGGTCTGCGGGTAGGCCTGGCCATGGGTCAGGCGCCGCTGATGGAGGCCCTGGAGCGGATCAAGAACAGCTTCAACTCCTATCCGCTGGATCGCCTGGCCCTGGCCGGCGCGACCGCTGCCTTCGAGGATCGCGCCTATTTCGATGAGACCTGCCGGCAGGTGGTCGAAAGCCGCGAAGCGCTGGTCGGCCAGTTGCTGGAGCGCGGCTTCGAAGTCCTGCCCTCGGCCGCCAATTTCATCTTCGCCCGTCATGTGCAGAAGGGCGGGGCGGTGCTGGCCGCGGGCTTGCGCGAGCATGGCGTCATCGTGCGCCACTTCAGCCGCCCCGAACGCATCGCCGACTTCCTGCGCATCACCATCGGTACGCCGGCGCAGAATCAGGCGTTGATCACGGCCCTCGACACCCTCTGAGCCTAGGCTCTGTTCGAAAAGTTGCCGAGCGATGGTCAGGCGAGGCGAAAAGCGCTGAGGAAGCGGAGTTTACGAGTGGTAAATGAGCATTCCGAAGCGCTTTTCAACGAAGCATCACCGAGCGTAGGCACTTTACGTATAGAGCCTAGCGTGCCTTCTCCATCAGGGGGCGCAGCCCGACGGTAACCTTGACCTGCACGGTCTTGTCCTGGCGCAGCACCTCGATGGGGATGCTGTCGCCGGGTTGCTTGCGGGCGATCTGGTTCATCGCCAGCCGGCCGTCCCTGATCGGTTGGCCGGCCAGCTTGACCAGCACGTCGCCCGTGCGCAGACCGCCCTTGTGCGCCGGTCCTTCCGGATCGATATCGGTCACCACGATGCCCTGGTCGACCTTCAGGCCGTAGGTCTTGACCAGTTCTGGCGTGATGACTTCCACCGCCACTCCCAGCCAGCCGCGGATGACCTGGCCATGCTGGATGATCGAGCGCATGACCTCCATGGCCAGCTTGATCGGGATGGCGAAGCCGATGCCCTGGGAGCCTCCGGAAAGGATGGCGGTGTTGATGCCGATCAGATTGCCGTTGGCATCCACCAGCGCCCCGCCCGAATTGCCCAGGTTGATCGCTGCATCGGTCTGGATGAAGTCCTCGTAGGTATTGAGACCCAGCTGGTTGCGGCCGGTGGCGCTGATGATGCCCATGGTCACCGTCTGGCCGACGCCGAAGGGATTGCCGATGGCCAGCACCACGTCGCCAATGCGGATGGCGGTCGAGTCGCCCACCGAGATGGCCGGCAGGTTGGGCAGGTCGATCTTGAGTACGGCGAGGTCCGTGGCCGGATCGTTGCCGATCAGCTTGGCCAGGGTCTGACGCCCGTCGGCGAGCGCCACCACGATGGATTCGGCGTCCAGGGTCACGTGGTTGTTGGTCAGCAGATAACCGTCATGGCTCATCAGCACGGCCGAGCCCAGGCTGAGCTCCTCCACCGGTTTGGTCGCGCCCTTGCGGTCACTGGCCGTGTCGCCGGCCTTGCCCGGCTTGGCCGCCTTGGTCGAACGCAGCGAGACCACCGCTGGCGCGGCGCGACTCGCCGCGTCGGCATAGGAGACCGGTCCCTGCTGGCGCGAATGCGCGGGCGCCTGGGCCGCCTCGAACAGCGGCGGCTGGGCGGGCAGGCCGAGCCATTGCGGATAGCGCTGCATGATCAGGGCCGCAACGAGCAGACCGCACAGCACGGGCCAGCCGAGATAACGCAAAGCCTTGTACATCGATCACATCCTTGAATTTGTCCACCCGGGGTGCGCCGGATAAGCTGGTGGGCATTATAAGGAGCGGCGCCACCCGAAGACACGCTGTGGCGCCGCCAGCGAGGAGGTAAGCCGTCCGTGACCCTGTCCCTTGATCAATTGGTGGAGACCGCCGACCGCTACCTGGAGTCGGCCCGGATCCAGGATTATTGCCCCAATGGCCTGCAGGTCCAGGGCCGCGAGCAGGTGCGTCTGCTGGTCAGTGGCGTCACCGCCTCCCAGCAGCTGCTGGACGCCGCCGTGGCGGCCGGGGCCGATGCCATCCTGGTGCACCATGGCTATTTCTGGAAAAACGAGGACGCCCGCCTCATCGGCATGAAGCACCGGCGGATCAAGACCCTGCTGAGCCACGACATCAGCCTGCTGGCCTACCACCTGCCGCTGGACGTCCATCCCGAGGTGGGCAACAACGTCCAGTTGGGCCGCCGCCTGGGTTTGCAGGATATCCGGCCGCTGCCCGGGGACGCCAAGGGACTGATCTGGCAGGGCGAGTTGCCGCAGGCGCAATCCGCCGTCGACTTCGCTCGGCAGGTGGCGGACGTGCTGCAACGCGAGCCGCTGGTGGTCGACGGCAGGCGCTCGATCCAGCGCCTGGCCTGGTGCACCGGCGGTGCCCAGGGCTACATCGATCAGGCCATTGCCGCGGGGGTGGATGCCTATCTCACCGGTGAGGTGTCCGAGCAGACGGTGCACAGTGCCCGCGAGAACGGGGTGAGTTTCTTTGCCGCCGGCCACCATGCCACCGAGCGCTACGGGGTCCAGGCGCTGGGCGACTTTCTGGCCGCGCAGCTGGGCATCGAGCATTGTTTCATCGACTGCGACAATCCCGCCTGAGCGTCATAAGCATATAACTTCTGGATCTAGATAGCCTGGCGGGCCATAACCGTTGCCTATGGTAAGGTTGAGGTTCGTCCACGGCCCGCTCTGTCCGGTGTGTCCAGTCGACTGGATGCCGCAACGGACATCTCCTAGGCCACCTTTCTGCAATCGTGAGTAGCCATGCTCGACAAACAGACGCACCTCAAACAGCTTGAGGCGGAAAGCATCCACATCATCCGTGAAGTGGCCGCCGAGTTCGACAATCCGGTCATGCTGTATTCCATCGGCAAGGATTCGGCCGTGATGCTGCACCTGGCCCGCAAGGCCTTCTTTCCCGGCAAGCTGCCGTTCCCGGTACTCCACGTGGACACCGGCTGGAAATTCCAGGCCATGTACGAATTCCGCGATCGCATGGTCGCCGACATGGGCCTCGATCTGCTGGTGCACAAGAATCCGGAAGGGGTCGCCCAGGGTATCAACCCCTTCACCCATGGCAGCGCCAAGCACACCGATATCATGAAGACCCAGGGCCTCAAGCAGGCGCTGGACAAGTACGGCTTCGATGCGGCCTTCGGCGGCGCGCGCCGCGACGAGGAGAAGTCCCGCGCCAAGGAGCGCGTCTACTCCTTCCGCGACAACAAGCACCGCTGGGATCCCAAGAACCAGCGCCCCGAGCTGTGGAACATCTACAACGGCAAGACCAACAAGGGCGAGTCGATCCGCGTCTTTCCGCTGTCCAACTGGACCGAGCTGGACATCTGGCAGTACATCTATCTCGAAGGCATCCCGATCGTGCCGCTGTACTTCGCCGCCGAGCGCGAGGTGATCGAGAAGAACGGCACCCTGCTCATGATCGACGACGACCGCATCCTCGAACACCTCTCGCCCGAGGAGAAGGCACGCATCCACAAGCGCCAGGTGCGCTTCCGTACCCTCGGCTGCTACCCCCTGACCGGCGCGGTGGAGTCCCAGGCGACCACGCTGACGGACATCATCCAGGAGATGCTGCTCACCCGCACCTCCGAACGCCAGGGCCGGGTCATCGACCACGACGGCGCCGGATCCATGGAAGAGAAGAAACGTCAGGGGTATTTCTAAGATGTCGCACCAATCCGATCTGATCGGCCAGGACATCCTGGCCTACCTCGCGCAGCACGAACGCAAGGAGCTGCTGCGCTTTCTCACCTGCGGCAATGTCGACGACGGCAAGAGCACCCTGATCGGGCGCCTGCTGCACGACTCCAAGATGATCTACGAGGATCACCTGGAAGCCATTACCCGCGATTCCAAGAAGGTGGGGACCACCGGCGAGGAGGTCGACCTGGCGCTGCTGGTGGACGGCCTGCAGGCCGAGCGCGAGCAGGGCATCACCATCGATGTGGCCTATCGCTATTTCTCCACCGCCAAGCGCAAATTCATCATCGCCGACACCCCCGGCCATGAGCAGTACACCCGCAACATGGCCACCGGTGCCTCCACCTGCGACCTGGCGATCATCCTGGTCGACGCCCGCTACGGTATCCAGACCCAGACCCGTCGGCACAGCTACATCGCCTCGTTGCTGGGCATCAAGCACATCGTGGTCGCCATCAACAAGATGGACCTCCTGGGCTTCGACAAGGCGGTGTTCGAGCGCATCAAGGACGACTACCTGGCCTTCGCCCAACGTATCGAGCTGAATGCCAAGGACATCCATTTCGTGCCCATGTCGGCGCTCAAGGGCGACAACGTGGTCAATCGCAGCGAGCAGACGCCCTGGTACAGCGGCAAGCCGCTGATGGAGATCCTCGAAACCGTCGAGATCGCTGCGGATCGCAACCTCGACGACCTGCGCTTCCCGGTGCAGTACGTCAACCGGCCTAACCTCAACTTCCGTGGGTTCGCCGGGACCCTGGCCTCGGGCGTGGTCACCAAGGGCGATGCCGTGGTGGTCCTGCCGTCGGGCAAGGGCAGCCGGGTCAAGTCCATCGTCACCTATGAAGGTGAGCTGGAGCAGGCGGGTCCTGGCCAGGCGGTGACCCTGACCATGGAAGACGAGATCGACATTTCCCGTGGCGATGTCCTGGTGCATGCCGACAATCGTCCGCAGGTGACCGACAGCTTCGAGGCCATGCTGGTGTGGATGGCCGAAGAGCCCATGCGCCCGGGCAAGAAGTACGACATCAAGCGCGCCACCAGCTACGTGCCGGGTTCGCTGCCGAGCATCGTGCACACGGTGGACGTCAACACCCTGGAGCACGGCGCGGCCAGCGAACTCAAGCTCAACGAAATCGGCCGGGTCAGGGTGGCCCTGGATGCCACCATCGCCCTGGACGGCTATGGCGTCAACCGCACCACCGGCGCCTTCATCGTCATCGATCGCCTGACCAACGGCACCGTGGGCGCCGGCATGATCATCGCCGAACCGGTGGGCGCTACGGGTCACGGCCAGGGCGCGCATCAGTTGCACGTCGCCACCAGCGAGCGGTCGGCCCGTTTCGGTCAGCAGCCCACCACGGTGCTCTTTACCGGTCTTTCCGGTGCCGGCAAGACCACCCTGGCCTATGCCCTGGAGCGTCGGCTGTTCGATGCCGGTCGTGCGGTCTTCGTGCTGGACGGCCAGAATCTGCGTCATGACCTGAACAAGGGGTTGCCGCAGGATCGCGCCGGTCGTCGCGAGAACTGGTTGCGCGCCGCCCAGGTGGCCCGCCAGTTCAACGAGGCCGGCCTGATCGCCCTGGCCGCCTTCGTTGCGCCCGATGCCGAGGGCCGGGCCCAGGCCCAGGCGCTGATCGGCGCCGAGCGGCTGCTGACCGTGCATGTCAAGGCATCGCGCAAGGCCTGTGCCGAGCGCGATCCCCAGGGGCTCTATGCGGCCGGTGGTGACAACATCCCGGGCCTGTCCTTCGCCTATGATGCCCCGGAAGACGCCGATCTGGTGCTCGACACCGAGCAGCTGTCGGTGGAGGAGGGGGTCCAGCAGATCCTCGACGTCCTGCGTCGGCGTCAGTTGATCTAGGGCGTTCAGTCATGAAAAAACCCGCCACTCGGCGGGTTTTTTCATGGGCCTTTACCAGCGTGGGGGCGGGCCGTAGTAGTAGGCGCCGGGTGGCGGGCCGTAGTACACGGGGCGCGGCTCCACCACCCGATATTCGTAGACCGGTGCCGGTTCGTAATAGACCACGCGCGGCGGGGGCGGCGGCGGTGGCCCTTCGACATAGACCGGCTCGCGGGCGTAGGAATGGGAGACGATGGCTCCGCCAACCACGGCGCCCACTACGGCACCGAGAAAGGCCGGACCAGGGCCACGACCGTGGGCGGACGCCTGACCGGCGATGGCGAGGCAACCGGCAAGCACCACGACTTGAGTGATGCGACGTAGCATGATCATTCTCCTGCAACCCGGGGATATGAAACCGGGTATGTCTATCAGACCGCAAGGGCGGCGAGTCGACTAGATCGACACGGGTAAATTTTGGGTAAAACCAAATCCGGGGACATCAGTCCCAACAACTCGAGGTCGACGTGTCCCCACTCCCGCGGGATGCATCTCCTGTATCTGGTACCGCGACCGGTGCCCTGACCACGAGACCACCGTGCAGATTCTCTATACCGCTCTGATCCTCCTGCTGATGGTGGGTGCCACCCGTCTCAGCGCCCATCTCATTCCCATTCCGCTGCCCCTGATCCAGGTGGTGGTCGGCGCTTTGCTCGCCTGGCCCACCCTGGGGCTGCATGTCGCCCTGGACCCCGAACTTTTCCTGCTGCTGTTCATCCCGGCACTGCTGTTCTCCGATGGCTGGCGCATGCCCAAGCGGGAGTTCTGGCGCCTGCGCCGACCGATCTTCGTCCTGGCCTTCGGCCTGGTGTTCCTCACGGTGCTGGGTGCCGGCTGGTTCCTGCACTGGATGCTGCACCTGCCCTGGGCGGTGGCCTTCGCCCTGGCGGCGGTACTGTCACCCACCGACGCCGTGGCGGTCTCCAGCATCGTCCGCGGCCGGCTGCCCAGCGCCCTGCTGCACGTGATCCAGGGCGAGGCCCTGCTCAACGACGCCTCGGGCCTGGTGACCTTCAAGTTTGCCGTGGCGGCGGCCCTCACCGGCGCCTTTTCGCTGAGCCAGGCCAGTCTGGAATTCGTCATCGTCGCGGTGGGCGGCGTGCTGGTCGGCGGGGTGCTGAGCTGGCTGGTCGGCCAAGCGCGCGCCTGGATGGTGGTGAAGCGCGGCTGGAGCGACGCCGCGCCCCATGTCGTCTTCATGCTGTTGCTGCCCTTCGCCGCCTATGTGCTGGCGGAGCGACTGGGCGTTTCCGGCATTCTTTCCGCCGTGGCCGCCGGAATGATGCAGAGCCGGGTCGACATGCTGCCCCGCCAGACCGCTACCCGCCTGCTCAATCACAGTGTCTGGGGGCTGGTGGAGTTCGCCTTCAACGGCCTGGTGTTCCTGATCCTGGGTCTGCAGCTGCCCGACATCCTGGCGGCCGCGCTGCCGGCCTCCCAGGCGCTCTGGCCGGCCGCGGGCTGGCTGACGCTCTATGTGCTGGGTGCCTACGGGGTGATCATGGCCATTCGCTTCGGGGTCATCCTCGGTTACTGGCACCTGACCCAGCCTGGTAGCGGGCCCGTCACCATCGCGGGCGACCCCCGCCTGATCGCCGCCATCGCCTCGCTCAGCGGGGTCCGCGGTGCCGTGACCCTGGCCGGTGTGCTTTCGCTGCCGCTGATGCTCTCGGATGGCACGCCGTTTCCCCTGCGTGACATCCTGGTGTTCATCGCCGCAGGCGTGATCCTGTTGTCGCTGGTGGTGGCGAGCATCGGGATTCCGTTGCTGCTGGCGCGCTTGCCGGAGCAGTCCAATGACCTGCTGGAGCGGGAGCGTTGCGAGGTGCGGATCAATGCCGCCCGAGCCGCCATCGCGGCGCTGGAAGACGTGGCATCGAACGATGCCGATGAGCCGGCGCGGGCGGCGCTGCAGGCCGAGATCAAGGCCGGCATCATCGCCGAATTCCGTGACGAGCTAAGTTCCGCCGATGACAGCGAGGATGCCCGTTCCCTGGCGCGGCTGAGGGATACCCTGGATGGCGAGCTGCGCCTGCTCGCCATCCGCGCCCAGCGCCGCGAACTCTATAGGTTGCGTATCGCCGGGGTAATCGATGACCTGGTGGTCAGCGAATTCCTGCGCGAGCTGGACATCCAGGAGACCGCGCTGATGCGCGATCAGGGCAACCGCTAGCCCTGGCAGAAGCGGCGGATGCGCTCCGCCGCCTCCACGCACTCGGCCAGGGGCGCGACCAGCGCCATGCGGATCCGACCGGCGCCCGGATTGACGCCCGCGACGTCCCGCGACAGATAGGAGCCCGGCACCACAGTCACGTGTTCGCGGGCGAACAGATCGCGGGCGAAGGCTTCGTCATCGCCCGGTGTCCTGGCCCAGAGATAGAAGCCGCCGTCCGGGAGCGAGACCTCCAGGCTACCCTGCAGGATATCCAGCACGGCGGCGAATTTCTGCCGATAGAGTTCGCGGTTCTCGCGGACATGGGCCTCGTCGCGCCAGGCCACGGCGCTGGCCTTCTGCACCTGCACCGGCATGGCGCAGCCGTGGTAGGTGCGATAGAGCAGGAAGCGCTTGAGAATGGCGGCATCGCCTGCGACGAAGCCCGATCTCATGCCCGGCAGGTTGGAGCGCTTGGACAGGCTGTGGAAGACCACGCAGCGGGCGAAGTCGCTGCGGCCCAGTTCGGCGCAGGCGGTGAGCAGGCCGGGCGGCGGGCTGGCTTCGTCGAAGTAGAGTTCGCTGTAGCACTCGTCGGCGGCGATCACGAAGTCGTGTCGATCCGCCAGGGCGATGAGCTTTTTCAGCGTTGCCACCGGCAGCAGGGCACCGGTGGGATTGCCGGGCGAGCACAGGAACAGCAGCTGGCAGCGCTGCCAGACCGCATCCGGCACGCTGTCGAAATCGGGATTGAAGCCCTTGTCCGCCAGGCACGGCAGGTAGTGGGGCTCGGCGCCGGCGAGCAGAGCCGCGCCTTCGTAGATCTGATAGAAGGGGTTGGGACTCAGCACCAGGCCCGCCTGGCTGCGATCCACCACCGCCTGGGTAAAGGAGAACAGCGCCTCCCGGGTACCGGTCACCGGCAGCACGTGACGCGCCGGGTCCAGCCAGCCCGCGGGTACGCCAAAGCGCTGGCCGGCCCAGCTGGCGATGGCCTCGCGCAACTCGGCGATGCCAAGGGTGGTCGGGTAGACCGCCAACTGATCCAGGTTAGCGGTCAGGGCCTCGGCGACAAAGGCCGGTGACGGGTGCTTGGGCTCGCCGATCGACAGCGGAATCGGCTTGAGCGCCGCCGGCGGGGTCACGCCAGCGAGGAGCGCGCGCAGCTTCTCGAACGGATAGGGCTGCAGCAGGTCGAGGGTGGGATTCATCGTCGGGTGGTCCTTCGTTCGAGACTAGATGCTGATGCGGCTGAGGGGTGCCTGGCTGTCCGGCTCGCGCAGCTGTTTGATCAGGGCCTGCTGCAGGGCGCTGCACAGGCCGGGATCCGCCAGCGGACGCCCCTCGGCGTCGGTGACATAGAAGACGTCTTCCACGCGTTCGCCGAGGGTGGCGATCTTGGCATTGAGCACGGACAGGTCGAAGTCGAGGAAGATCCGCCCTACCCGTGCCAGCAGTCCGGGTCGATCCGGTGCCGTCAGTTCGATCAGGCTCGCCGAGCGCATGGTGTCGGTGTAGATGTTCACCTGGGGCGAGAAGGCGAAATGCTTGAGCTGGCGGGTCACGCGCCGGTTGATGATGCTCGGGTATTCCTCGGGATGCTTGAGCGCCTCGATCAGGCCGCCGCGGATCTGGGCGATGCGCGCGGGATTGTTGCCAATCGAGCCGCCATCGGTATCCAGCACGATGTAGGTGTCCAGGGTGAACTGGCTGCTGGAGGTGATGATGCGTGCGTCCTGAATGTTCAGGTTGAGCTGGTCCATCACCGCCACGGTCACCGCGAAGAAATCGTGCTGGTCCGCGGCGTAGATGAAGATCTGGGTGCCGCCTTCGGAATCGCGCTGGGTGGTCTCGCGGATCAGCACCAGCGGCTCGGCGGTATCGCCATGGCCGAGGATGGCCTCGGTGTGCCAGGCGACGTCCAGCGCGGTATGTCGCAGGAAATAGGTGTCGCCCAGCTGCGACCAGAGCTGCTCGGCATCATCGGCATCGATGCCGCGCCGCATCAGGGTGTCCAGCGCCGATTGCTGGGTGCTGCGGATCTGCTCTTCGCGATTGACCGGATTCTCCAGGCCGCGCCGCAGGGCGCGCTTGGTCTCGGTGTAGAGCTGGCGCAGCAGGGTCGCGCGCCAGGAATTCCACAACGACGGGTTGGTCGCGGTGATGTCGGCCACGGTGAGGACGTACAGATAGTCCAGGTGGGTGTGATCTCCGACGGTCAGGGCGAAATCGTGGATCACCTGGGGGTCGGAGAGATCCTTGCGCTGGGCGGTGGTGGACATCACCAGGTGATTGCGCACCAGCCAGCTGACCAGGCGGGTATCCCATTCCGGCAACTGGTGGCGCCGGCCGAAGGCTTCGACGTCTGCCGCGCCCAGTTCCGAGTGATCGCCACCCCGGCCCTTGGCGATGTCGTGGTAGAGCCCGGCGATGTAGATCAGCTCCGGCTTGGGCAGCTTGTGGATCACCCGCGTCGCCAGCGGATACTTTTCCGCCAGGACGTCGTAGCTCATCTTGCGCAGGTGCTTGATGAGATTGAGGGTATGGGCGTCCACTGTATAGATGTGGAAGAGGTCATGCTGCATCTGGCCGACGATCTGGCCGAATTCGGGCAGGTAGAGTCCCAGCAGGCCGTAGCGATTCATCCGCCGCAGGTTGCGATGGATGCCGGATTCGCTCTTGAGCAGTTCGATGAAGAGGCTGGTGTTGCGGATGTCCTGGCGAAAGGCATCGTCGATCAGATGACGGCTGTCGCGCAGCAGACGGATGGTGCCGGCACTGGGTCCCTTGATCGCGGGATTCTGCGCCAGCAGCACGAACAGCTCCATCAGCGCGAAGGGAGTGCGCAGGAATACCTGGGGGTGCACCACCTCCAGATAACCGTTGCGGATCTGGAATCTGTTGTTGAGCGGGGTCACCGCCACCGGTACCTGCTCGTCGCGCAGATTCACTTCCTCGAAGTGCTGCATGACCACGTCGCTGAGCTGGGACACGTCCATCACCACCCGGTAGTACTTCTGCATGAAGCGTTCTACCGCCAGCTTGGCGTCGTTGTCCTCGTAGCCGAGCAGGCTGGCGATGCGTCGCTGGTGATCGAACAGCAGCCGATCCTCGGCACGCCCGGCCAGCATGTGCAGGGCATAGCGGACCTTCCACAGGTATTCCTGCGCCGAGATCAGCAGACTGCATTCGCTTTCGGTCAGGAAACCCTGGCCTACCAGGGCCTGCAGATTGAGGGTGCCGAACTGCCGCCGGGCGATCCACAGCAGCGTCTGGATGTCGCGCAGACCGCCGGGCGAACCCTTCACGTTGGGTTCGAGGTTGTATTCGGTGTCGTTGTACTTGGCATGCCGCGCACTCTGCTCGGCGCGCTTGGCCAGATAGAAGGCGCGTCCTGGCCAGAGGTGCTCGACGCTCGTGGCCACCAGCATCGCCTGACGCAGGTGCTCGGGGCCGGCGAGGGTGCGGCTTTCCATCAGGTTGGTGATCACCGTCAGGTCGGCCAGGGCTTCGGTGGTGCATTCGCGCAGGGATCTGACACTCTGCCCGACGGCCAGGCCCACGTCCCACAGCAGGGTCAGGAAGCCCTCGATGGACTCGCGGAAGCGTTCCTGTTCCTCTTCGGCCAGCAGGATCAGCAGGTCGATGTCCGAGTGCGGATGCAACTCGCCGCGACCATAGCCGCCCACCGCGAGCAGGGCGATGCCGTCATCCGGCCAGCTGAAGCGATTCCAGGCGACGATCAGCATCTGGTCGATGAACCAGGCGCGATCCTCGACCAGTCGGCGCACACTGCGACCCGCCATGAAGCGGGCATCGAGAGTGGCGTTCGCGGCCCGGATGAATTTCTTGAAGGCCGCGAGGGGGCTGGCTTTCAGCGAAAGCTCAGCCTGGAACTGGCCGGCGTCGAACAACTCCGAATCGACCTGGGGCATGGGCGCTCACTCACGCAGAAACGCGGGGAAAGGTTTCGTCCTTGCGCAGGGTCAGAATCTCGTAACCCTCTTCGGTGACCAGCACCGTGTGCTCCCACTGCGCGGACAACTTGCGGTCCTTGGTGATGGCGGTCCAGCCATCGCCCAGCAGGCGGGTCTCGTAGCGGCCCTGGTTGATCATCGGTTCGATGGTGAAGATCATCCCGGCCTGCAGTTCGAGGCCCGTGCCGGCCCGGCCGTAGTGCACCACCTGCGGCTCCTCGTGGAAGCCCTTGCCGATCCCGTGGCCGCAGTATTCGCGAACCACCGAGAAGCCGTTCTTCTCGGCGTGCTTCTGGATCACCTCGCCGATATCGCCCAGCCGCGCGCCGGGGCGCACCAGGTCGATGCCCTTGTAGAGGCACTCCTGGGTGACCTGGCAGAGCCGGTCGGCCCACTCGGGCACGTCGCCCACCAGGTACATCTTGCTGGTGTCGCCGTGGTAGCCGTCTTTGATGACGGTGATGTCCACGTTCATGATGTCGCCGCTCTTGAGCGGCTTGTCATTGGGAATGCCGTGGCAGACCACGTGATTCAGCGAGGTGCAGATGGATTTCGGATAGCCCTTGTAGTTCAGCGGGGCGGGGATGGCCTGCTGCACGTTGACGATGTAGTCGTGGGCCAGCCGATCCAGTTCTTCGGTGGTGATGCCGGGACGCACGTGTTCGTCCAGCATTTCGAGCACTTCGGCGGCCAGCTGGCCGGCGATGCGCATCTTGGCGATGTCTTCAGGGGTCTTGAGGATGACGGTCATCGGAAATCTCTAGGTATCACGCCGGGTGTCAGCTTTCGATCCGCTATTCTATCAGAGCCGGCGCCCGCACTGTGGCTGCCGGCGGTACCCCGGACCTCCGGCATGCGGCAATCGCCGCTGGTGGTATCCGGCAGGGCGTGATATAAAGTCGCGCGCTTTTTAGGGGCTATGCCCTTCAGCGCTCCTAACCCCACACACGCATCGACACGATGACCTGGGTGCTTCCCGATGGGAAGTTGGTCATTGGGATGCGTGGAGGCCCAACCCGACTACGAGGAACATCTAAATGTCTCAAGTCTCCATGCGTGACATGCTGAAAGCCGGCGTGCATTTCGGCCACCAAACCCGTTACTGGAACCCGAAGATGGGCAAGTACATCTTCGGCGCGCGTAACAAGATCCACATCATCAACCTCGAAAAGACCCTGCCGATGTTCAACGAGGCCCTGACCTTCGTTGAGCGCCTGGCGTCCGGCAAGAACAAGATCCTGTTCGTCGGCACCAAGCGTGCTGCCGGCAAGATCGTTCGCGAAGAAGCCGCGCGTTGCGGTCAGCCCTTCGTTGATCATCGCTGGTTGGGCGGCATGCTGACCAACTACAAGACCATCCGTGCCTCGATCAAGCGTCTGCGTGATCTGGAAATCCAGTCCCAGGACGGTACTTTCGACAAGCTGACCAAGAAAGAAGCCCTGATGCGTACCCGCGATCTCGAAAAGCTCGAGCGCAGCCTGGGTGGTATCAAGGACATGGGCGGTCTGCCGGATGCCCTGTTCGTGGTCGACGTTGACCACGAGCGCATCGCCATCACCGAAGCCAACAAGCTGGGCATCCCGGTCATCGGCGTCGTCGATACCAATAGCAGCCCGGAAGGTGTTGACTACATCATCCCCGGCAACGATGACGCCTTCCGCGCCGTTACTCTGTACCTGAGCAGCGTTGCCGATGCCGTGATCCGTGGCGGCAGCAACGGCGGTGCCAACGAGCAATTCGTCGAAGAACCCGCTGCCGAAGCCGTCGAGGGCTGAGCATTTCGACCCTAGGGTCGAGCGGTTCGACGTGCGAGAAGGGGGCCTAGCCCCCTTTTTGCCTACTGGCGTTTCATTGGCTCCGCCTGCGTGCGGAGTGACCTCGAAACCGATTCAAGAGGATTTCAAACATGGCAGAAATCACTGCAGCCCTGGTCAAAGAACTGCGCGAGCGCACCGGCCAAGGCATGATGGATTGCAAGAAGGCCCTGACCGCTGCCGGTGGCGACATCGAGAAAGCCATCGACGACATGCGTGCCGCTGGCGCCATCAAGGCTGCCAAGAAAGCCGGTAACGTGGCTGCCGAAGGTTCCATCGCGGTCAAGGTCGCTGACGACCACAAGGCTGCCGTCATCATCGAAGTCAATTCCCAGACCGATTTCCTGGCTCTGCAGGATGACTTCAAGGGCTTCGTCGCCGCCAGCCTGGACAAGGCCTTCGCCGAGAAGATGAGCGATGCCGCTCCGCTGATCGCCGCTCAGGAAAGCGCCCGTGAAGCGCTGGTCGCCAAGTGCGGCGAGAACGTCAACATCCGTCGCCTGACCCGTGTCGAAGGCGATGTCGTTGGCGCCTACCTCCACGGTCACCGCATCGGTGTGGTCGTTACCCTGCAGGGTGGCACCGCCGAGCTGGCCAAGGAAATCGCCATGCACGTCGCGGCGAGCAATCCTCAGTTCCTGAATCCCTCCCAGGTTTCCGAAGAAGCTATCGCCAAGGAAAAGGAAATTTTCCTGGCGCTGAATGCCGACAAGATCGCCGGCAAGCCGGAAAACATCGTGGAGAACATGGTCAAGGGTCGTATCAACAAGTTCCTGGCCGAAGCCAGCCTGGTTGAGCAGCCCTTCATCAAGGATCCGGAAGTCAAGGTCGGTGAGCTGGCCAAGAAGGCCGGCGCCGAAATCGTTTCCTTCGTGCGTTACGAAGTAGGCGAAGGCATCGAGAAGGCTGAAGTCGACTTCGCTGCCGAAGTCGCTGCCCAGCTGGCTGCCAGCAAGCAGTAAGACCGGCATCCGCCGTTGACCAGGAGGCCGCCCGCTTCGAGCGCGCGGCCTCTTTGTCAAATTGGAAGGCAGGTCTGATTTCTGGTCTTCCAAGGAGTTTTTTGCCGATTGGAGTGAACGCAACTGCGGTTGCGCTTTCCTATCGCAGGATCAAAATCCCCCGCACATGTTCATCGCCACAGGAGAGAGTGAATGGCACAGCAGATGAGTGGTCGCCAACCCCGTTACAAGCGTATTCTGCTGAAGCTCAGTGGCGAAGCCCTGATGGGAAGTGAAGACTTCGGGATCGATCCGAAGGTGCTGGATCGCATGTCGCTGGAGATCGGCCAACTGGTGGGCATCGGTGTCCAGGTCGGTCTGGTGATTGGCGGTGGCAACCTGTTCCGCGGTGCGGCGCTGTCCGCCGTGGGTATGGACCGGGTGACCGGCGACCACATGGGCATGCTGGCTACCGTGATGAACGCCCTGGCCATGCGCGATGCCTTGGAGCGCTCCAATATTCCCGCCACGGTGATGTCCGCCATTTCCATGGTTGGGGTAACCGATCAATACGATCGTCGCAAGGCCCTGCGTCAGTTGAAGGACGGCGAAGTCGTCATCTTCTCCGCCGGTACCGGCAATCCGTTCTTTACCACCGATTCCGCCGCCTGCCTGCGGGCCATCGAGGTCGAAGCCGATCTGGTGCTCAAGGCCACCAAGGTGGATGGTGTATACACGGCAGATCCCTTCAAGGATCCCAACGCCGAAAAATTCGAGCGTCTGACCTACGACGAGGTGCTCGACCGCAAGCTGGGTGTCATGGATCTCACGGCCATCTGTCTCTGCCGTGATCACAACATGCCCTTGCGGGTTTTCAACATGAACAAGCCCGGCGCCCTGCTCAATATCGTGGTGGGCGGAGGTGAGGGCACCCTGATCGAGGAGGGAGCAGCATGATCAACGAGATCAAGAAGGATGCGCAGACGCGCATGACCAAGACCCTGGAAGCCCTGGGCCACGCCTTTGCCAAGATCCGTACCGGACGCGCTCATCCGAGCATCCTGGATAGCGTCATGGTGTCCTACTACGGCAGCGACACTCCGCTGCGTCAGGTGGCCAACGTCACCGTCGAGGATTCGCGGACCCTGGCCCTGAGCGTGTTCGACAAGGGCATGATCCAGGCGGTCGAGAAGGCCATCATGACCTCCGACCTGGGCCTCAATCCGGCCACTGCCGGTACCACCATTCGCGTGCCTATGCCGGCGCTGACCGAAGAGACCCGCAAGGGCTTCACCAAGCAGGCGCGTTCCGAGGCCGAGCAGGCGCGCGTTTCCGTGCGCAACATCCGCCGCGATGCCCTGGCTCAGCTCAAGGATCTGCTCAAGGAAAAGGAAATCAGTGAAGACGAGGATCGTCGCGCTCAGGATGAAGTCCAGAAGCTGACTGATAAATTCGTCGCCGAGGTGGACAAGGCTCTGGAGGCCAAGGAAGCCGACTTGATGGCTGTTTGACAACGGTTGGGATGTAACATGGGCATGAGCAAGCCAGGCAAGGTGGTGCCGCGTCACGTGGCGATCATCATGGATGGGAACAATCGCTGGGCGCGCCGTCGGCTGCTGCCGGGCGTCGCCGGTCACAAGGCCGGAGTGGACGCCGTGCGCGCGGTCATCGAGGTGTGCGGCGATGCGGGCGTCGAGGTGCTGACGCTGTTCGCCTTCTCCAGCGAGAACTGGCGGCGTCCGGCCGACGAGGTCGGCGCCCTGATGGAGCTCTTCCTTTCCGCCCTGCGGCGGGAGGCCAAGAAGCTGCATCAGAACGGCATCCGGCTGCGCATCATCGGCGATCGCTCGCTGTTCCATCCGGAACTGCAGGCGGCCATGGCGGAAGTCGAGGCACTCACTGCCCATCACACCCGGTTCGTGCTGCAGATCGCGGCGAACTACGGGGGGCAGTGGGACATCACCCAGGCCGCCCAGCAGCTGGCCCTGCAGGTTCAGCAGGGCACGCTGCAGCCGGGTGAGATCACTCCCGAGCTGTTGCAAGGCCGTCTGGCGACGGCCGACCTGCCACTGCCCGATCTGTGCATCCGCACCGGTGGCGAGCGGCGGGTGAGCAACTTCCTGCTCTGGCAGATCGCCTATGCCGAGCTGTATTTCTCCGATCTGTTCTGGCCGGACTTCAAGCACGAGGCCATGCATGCCGCGCTGGCCGACTTCGCCACCCGCCAGCGGCGGTTCGGCCGGACCTGCGAACAGGTGGAAGCGGAGCTACGCGCCTAATGTTGAAGCAGCGAGTTATCACGGCGATGGTGCTCCTGCCCATCGCCCTGGCCGGATTTTTCTGGCTGGAAGGGGCGACCTTCGCCTTGTTCATTGGCGCTGTCGTGGTCCTGGGCGCCTGGGAGTGGGCGCGCTTGGCGGGTCTGGAAACCCAGCCGCTGCGTTGCGCCTATGCCGCCGTGGTCGCGCTGGCGCTGTTGCTCTGCTGGTGGTTGCCCGGTGGTGCCCATGGTCTGCTGTTCATCAGTCTGGCCTGGTGGCTCTATGCGACCGTGCTGGTGCTTACCTATCCCGATAGCGCTCGTGCCTGGCAGGCTTCCTGGCGGCGCCTGCTGATCGGTCTGGTGGTGCTGGTTCCGGCCTGGCAGGGGCTGATGCTGCTCAAGGCGGCACCGGGTGGCAATCTGCTGATTCTCGAAGTGATGATGCTGGTGTGGCTGGCCGACATCTTCGCCTACTTTTCCGGGCGCGCCTTCGGCAAGCGCAAGCTGGCGCCGGCCGTGAGTCCGGGCAAGAGCTGGGAAGGCCTCTACGGAGGACTGGCCGCCGCGCTGGTGGCGACCCTGGTGCTCGGCCTGGTCCGAGGCTGGGGCCTGGGTGACCTCTTGCAGGCGCTCATCGGCGCCGCCTGCGTGGTGCTGATCTCCGTGGTCGGCGATCTCACCGAGAGCATGTTCAAGCGCCAGGCCGGACTCAAGGACAGCAGTCAGCTGCTGCCCGGGCATGGTGGCGTGCTGGATCGCATCGATAGCCTCACCGCTGCCGTTCCGTTGTTTGCCCTGCTGCTCTGGTGGGCTGGCTGGGGTGTTCAGTGAGTCTCCAGCAGCTTTGCGTGCTGGGTGCGACTGGCTCCATCGGCGCCAGCACCCTGGATGTCGTGGCCCGGCATCCTGATCGCTATCGTATCTTCGCCCTCAGCGGACATCGTCGGCTGCAGGAGCTGGCTGACCTTTGCCGGCGTTTCCAGCCGGTCTATGCAGCCGTCCCGGACCAGGCCTCCGCCGAGCAGTTGGCCGGCCTGCTGCAGGACGTCGAGCGGCGCCCCGAGATCCTGGTGGGGGAGGGTGGCCTGGAGGCCATCGCGGCTCACCCGGAGGTCGACACTGTTATGGCGGCCATCGTCGGCGCGGCGGGTCTGAAGCCGACGTTGGCTGCGGTCAAGGCCGGCAAGCGCGTGCTGCTGGCCAACAAGGAAGCCCTGGTCATGAGCGGCGCGCTCTTCATTGAGGCGGTGCAGGCCAGTGGCGCGACCCTGCTGCCCATCGACAGCGAGCACAATGCCATCTTCCAGTGTCTGGCCGATCCGGCGACGCCTGGGCTGGCACGCAAGGGTGTCAGGCGCATCCTGCTCACCGCCTCGGGTGGCCCGTTCCGCGAGACGCCGGCCGAGCAGCTGGCTGGCGTGACACCGGACCAGGCCTGTGCCCATCCCAAGTGGTCGATGGGGCGCAAGATTTCGGTGGATTCGGCCACCCTGATGAACAAGGGGCTGGAGCTCATCGAGGCCTGCTGGCTGTTCGAGGCGACGCCGGAGCAGGTCGAGGTGGTTATCCATCCCCAGAGCGTGATCCATTCGCTGGTGGACTACGTGGATGGGTCAGTGCTGGCCCAGCTGGGCAATCCCGATATGCGCACGCCGATCGCCCATGCCCTGGCCTGGCCCGAGCGGATCGACTCCGGTGTTGCGGCGCTGGATCTGTTCGAGATCGGCCGCCTCGACTTCGAGCGGCCCGACGAAGAGCGCTTTCCCTGTCTGCGCCTGGCGCGAGAGGCGGCTCAGGCGGGCGGTTGCATGCCGGCGACGCTCAACGCGGCCAACGAGATCGCCGTCGAAGCCTTTCTCGAAGGGCGGCTGGGCTTCACCGAGATCCCCCTGCTGATCGAAGCGGTCCTCAAGAGTGTCGAGCCCGGTGCGGCCACTGATCTCGCTGCGGTCTTCGCGGCCGACAACACCGCTCGGCGGCTGGCTGGGGAGTGGCTGTCGAGACGCTGATCCCGCGCCTCGACACCCGGCCTGCGAGTCCGCAGAATCTGCACACTGAGGTAGCGGAGGCAGCCAATGTCCATCCTTTATACGATACTGGGAACCCTGATCGCCCTGGGCGTGCTGGTGACCATCCACGAGTATGGCCATTTCTGGACGGCGCGCCGTTGCGGCGTCAAGGTCCTGCGTTTTTCCGTAGGTTTCGGCAAGCCGCTGTTGCGCTGGCACGACCGTCAAGGCACCGAATTCGTGGTGGCCGCGATCCCGCTGGGCGGTTACGTGAAGATGCTGGACGAGCGCGAAGCGCCGGTGGCGCCCGAAGAGCAGCAGGCAGCCTTCAATCGCAAGACGGTCCGCCAGCGTATCGCCATCGTCGCTGCCGGACCGATCGCCAATTTCCTGCTCGCCATCCTGTTCTTCTGGCTGCTGGCCATGCTTGGTTCCCAACAGCCGCGCCCGGTCGTGGGAGCGATCACGCCCAATACTCCGGCCGCCACTGCAGGCATTCCCATCGGCGCAGAGCTGACCGCGGTCGATGATGCGGCGGTAGACAGCTGGTCGGCGGTCAATCTGCGGCTGGTCGATCGCCTGGGTGAAAGTGGTTCGCTGCGCCTGAGCTACCGGGTGCCGGGTACCACCGCCGAGCAGAGCAGCGTCATCCAGCTCGATGCCTGGCTGCGCGGTGCGGAAGATCCGGATCCGATCCAGGCCCTGGGCCTGAAACCCTGGCGACCGCAGATTCCGGCGGTCTTCGCCGAGCTTGATCCGGCCGGCCCGGCGAAAGCGGCCGGCCTGCAGGCGGGAGACCGCCTGATCGCCCTGAACGATACGCCCATCGGCGACTGGCAGCAGGCCGTGGACTGGGTGCGGGCGCACCCTGGTCAACAGGTCAGGCTGACCTATGAGCGCGAGGGCCAGCAGCGGGATCTGAACCTGCGGCTGGGCGCACGGCGCGTCGATTCCAGCGAGACCGGTTACCTCGGTGCGGGTGTGGCCCCGGTCAAGTGGCCAGCGGAAATGGTTCGCGAAATCAGCTATGGACCCGTGGCCGCCATAGGCGAAGGTATCAGCCGAACCTGGCAGATGAGCGTCCTGACGCTGGTTTCCCTGAAGAAGATGCTCTTGGGAGAGCTGTCGGTAAAAAACTTGAGCGGGCCGATAACCATTGCTAAAGTGGCGGGCGCTTCAGCTCAGTCAGGCCTGGGGGATTTCCTCAATTTTCTGGCGTACCTGAGCATAAGCCTGGGGGTTCTGAATCTGTTGCCTATCCCTGTGCTCGACGGTGGTCATCTGGTTTTCTACTTCGTCGAGTGGATTCGCGGGCGGCCCTTGTCCGAGCGTGTACAGACATGGGGCATGCAGATCGGTATTAGCCTCGTCGTGGGTGTGATGCTGCTGGCCTTGGTCAATGACCTCGGTCGCCTCTGACACTCTGCTGATTGCCGAATCTGCCGCCCAGTGCGGCAGATTCTTTATTTGCCAGTTGGAATAAAAGGGACTCATGAAACGCCTGCTGCTACCTGCGGTAATAGCCGCGCTGATGATCGGCGAGGTACACGCCGAGTCCTTCACCATCTCCGATATCCGCGTCAACGGACTGCAACGAGTATCGTCCGGCAGCGTCTTCGGTGCCCTGCCGCTCAACGTCGGCGAGTCCGTCGACGACAACAAGTTGGCCGAAGCCTCGCGCTCGCTCTTCCGTACCGGATTCTTCCAGGACATCCAGCTGGGTCGTGACGGTAACGTCCTAGTCGTGAACTTGGTCGAGCGTCCCTCCATTTCCAGCATCACCCTGGAAGGCAACAAGGCGATCTCCAGCGACGACCTGATGAAGGGTCTCAAGCAGGCCGGCCTCGCCGAAGGGGAGATCTTCCAGCGTGCGACGCTGGAAGGCGTGCGCAACGAATTGCTGCGCCAGTACGTCGCCCAGGGCCGTTATTCGGCCAGCATCGACGCCGAAGTGGTGCCTCAGCCCCGTAACCGGGTGCAGCTGAAGATCACCATCAACGAGGGCGAGGTCGCGACCATCTCCCATGTCAACGTGGTGGGCAACACGGTCTTCCCCGAAGATGACCTCACCTCGCTGTTCGAGCTCAAGCCGAGCAACTGGTTGTCGTTCTTCCGTAACGATGACAAGTACTCCCGGGAAAAGTTGTCAGGTGACCTCGAGCGCCTGCGCTCCTATTACCTGGATCGTGGCTACATCAACATGGACATCACCTCGACCCAGGTGTCCATTACGCCCGACAAGAAGCACGTCTACATCACCGTCAACGTCAACGAAGGGCAGAAGTACACCGTTCGTGAAGTCAAGCTGTCCGGCGACCTCAAGGTGCCGGAGGAAGAGCTGCGCAAACTGATGCTGGTCCAGCCGGGCCAGGTCTTCTCGCGCAAGGTCATGACCAGCACCTCGGATCTGATCACCCGCCGACTGGGCAACGAAGGCTATACCTTCGCCAACGTCAACGGTCTGCCCGAGCCCCATGACGACGACCACAGCGTGTCCCTGACCTATGTGGTCGATCCGGGCAAGCGTGCCTACGTCAATCGCATCAACTTCCGCGGCAACACCAAGACCGAGGACGAGGTGCTGCGTCGCGAGATGCGTCAGATGGAAGGCGGTTGGGCTTCCACCTATCTCATCGACCAGTCCAAGACCCGTCTCGAGCGCCTGGGCTACTTCAAGGAAGTCAAGGTCGAGACGCCCCAGGTGCCTGGCACCGACGACATGGTCGACGTCAACTACAACGTCGAAGAGCAGCCGTCCGGCTCCATCACCGCCAGCATTGGCTTCGCCCAGAGCGCCGGTCTGATCCTCGGTGGTTCCATCAGCCAGAACAACTTCCTCGGTACCGGCAACCAGGTCAGCATCGGTCTGACCCGTTCCCAGTACCAGAGTCGCTACAACTTCAGCTTCACCGATCCCTACTTCACGCCGGATGGCGTGAGCCTGGGCTACAACATCTTCTATCGCAGCACCGACTACAGCAAACTGTACGACAGCGACGTCTCCTACTACTCGATCAACAGCCTGGGCACCGGTGTCACCCTGGGTTATCCGATCAGCGAGACCTCACGCCTGACCTATGGTCTGAGCGTGCAGAAAGACGAGATCAATCCGGGTACCTACAGTGCCGACGAGATCTACGATTTCGTCCAGCGCGAAGGGGACAACTTCACTAACTTCAAGGCCAGCATCGGCTGGTCGAGCTCGACGCTGAACCGTGGCGTCCTGCCGACCCGTGGTGCCTCCCAGAGCCTGACTGGCCAGGTCACCATTCCGGGCAGCGACCTGAGCTTCTACAAGCTCGACTACCGCGGCCAGCTGTTCACCCCGCTGACCGACAATACCGCGCTGCGCTTCCATACTGAGCTGGGCTATGGCGACGGCTATGGCAGCACCGACGGCCTGCCGTTCTACGAGAACTATTACGCGGGCGGCTTCAACTCTGTACGGGGTTTTGAAGACAGCAGTCTGGGTCCGCGGACTACTCCACCGAGAAACCCGGCGACTTACGCTAATCAAGGTCAGGGCTATCGCGATCGGGAGAACGATGAGGCCTTCGGTGGCAATGTCCTGATCACCGGTGGTGTGGAATACCTTTTCCCGCTGCCCTTCGTGAAGGATCAGAAGTCCCTGAGAACTGTGTTGTTCTGGGATGTGGGTAACGTGTTCAGCACCAAGTGCTATCTAAGCAGTACGCAGAATTGCGGCGACGTCAGCTTCTCCAACATGGCCAGTTCCGTTGGCGTCGGTGTGACCTGGGTTACCGCCCTGGGGCCGCTGAGCTTCAGCCTGGGCGTCCCGGTCAAGAAGCCGACCAACTCCGATCCGCAGGTCTTCCAGTTCTCGCTGGGTCAGACGTTCTGACCCAGGCAACACCTTTGCGCTTTACGCAGGAGTCAACTGTGCACAAGTACACCCGTTACGCTCTGTTCGCTGCCGTTCTCGTCGCCGCTCCGGTCTTCGCCGATACCAAGATCGCTGTCCTGAACTACCAGATGGCCCTGCTGGAATCCGATGCCGCCAAGAAGTACGCCGTGGATTCCGAGAAAAAATTCGGTCCCCAGTTGAACAAGCTCAAGGGTCTGGAAAGCTCCGCCAAGGACATTCAGGACAAGCTCAACAAGGGCGGTGACAAGCTGGCCCAGGCCGAGCGCACCCGCCTGGAGAACGACTTCCGCCAGAAGGCCCGTGACTTCCAGTTCCAGTCCAAGGAACTCAACGACGCCAAGGCCGCTTCGGATCGCGACATGCTCAAGCTGCTCAAGCCGCGCCTGGACAAGGCCGTGGAAGAGGTGCTGAAGAAGGGTGATTACGATCTGGTGCTCGAGCGTGGCGCCGTTGTTGACGTGAAGCCGCAATACGACATCACGCGCCAGGTCATCGAGCGCATGAACGCGGGTCGTTGATGAGTCATAGCACCTTTACGCTGGGCGAACTGGCGCTGTGGCTGGAAGGCCGCCAGTTGACCGTGGAACTACGCGGTTCGTCCGAGCGCCTGGTCACCGGTCTGGCTACCCTACCCGAGGCCGGTCCTGACCAGTTGAGTTTTCTCGCCAATCCGCAGTACCGCCGCTACCTGGTCGATACCCAGGCCGGGGCCGTGCTGCTGACGGACAAGGACGCCGACGGCTATGCCGGCGATGCCCTGATCCTGGCGAATCCCTATCTGGCCTATGCGCGGCTTTCCCACCTGTTCGATCGCAAACCGCGCAGTGCGGCGGGTATCCATCCCACGGCGCTGGTCGCGGCGGATGCCCAGGTCGATCCGACCGCGGCCATCGGTCCCTATGTGGTGATCGAGGCGCAGGCATGCATCGGCGCTGGCGTCAGTCTCGGCGCTCACTGCGTGGTGGGCGCGCGCAGCGTCATCGGTGCCGATAGCTGGCTGGCGCCGCGAGTCACGCTCTACCACGACGTGACCATCGGCGCGCGCGCCGTCGTGCAATCCGGGGCCGTGATCGGCGCCGAAGGCTTCGGCTTCGCCAACGAGCGTGGCCAGTGGCAGAAGATCGCCCAGCTGGGTGGCGTGCTGATCGGCGACGACGTCGAGATCGGTGCCAACACCACCATCGACCGCGGCGCCCTGGCGAACACGGTCATCAGCGATGGCGTCAAGCTCGACAACCAGATCATGATCGCGCACAACGTCCAGGTAGGTGAGCACACCGCCATGGCCGCCTGCGTCGGCATCTCTGGCAGTACCAAGATCGGCAAACACTGCACCATCGCCGGCGGCGTGGGCATGGTCGGTCATATCGAGGTGTGCGACCACGTGTTCGTCACCGGTATGACCATGGTGACCCGCTCGATTACCGAGCCTGGCGCCTATTCCTCCGGCACGGCCATGCAGCCGGCCGGTGAATGGAAGAAGAGCGCCGCACGGATTCGTCACCTCGACGACATGGCCCGCCGTCTGCAACATCTGGAAAAAATCGTTGCTACCGTGACCTCGCGGGATGACGCTGCTTCTGATGCTTGATTCTGCATCGGATGTTCCCCCTTTCTTAACAGGCCTTCCCCGACCATGATGGACATCAACGAGATCCGTGAATATCTCCCGCATCGCTATCCCTTTCTGTTGGTGGATCGCGTGCTGGAGCTGGATATCGAAGCCAAGCGCATTCGCGCCTACAAGAACGTCAGCATCAACGAACCGTTCTTCACCGGCCATTTTCCCCAGCACCCGATCATGCCGGGCGTGCTGATCGTCGAGGCCATGGCGCAGGCCGCCGGCGTACTCGGCTTCAAGATGATGAATTCCTCGCCGGCCGATGGCACCCTGTACTACTTCGTCGGATCGGATAAGCTGCGTTTTCGCCAGCCGGTGACGCCCGGTGATCAGCTGATGCTCGACGCTCGCTTCATCAGCACCAAGCGCGGTATCTGGAAGTTCGAATGCCGCGCCAGTGTGGACGACAAGCCGGTCTGCTCGGCTGAAATCATCTGTGCGGAACGCAAGCTATGACGTTGATTGACCCCAGGGCTATCGTCGACCCCAAGGCACGGCTCGCTGCCGATGTCCAGGTCGGCCCCTGGTCGATCATCGGACCCGATGTCGAGCTTGGCGAGGGGACCGTCGTCGGTCCTCACGTCATCCTCAAGGGGCCCACCGTGATCGGGCGTCACAATCGTATCTTTCAGTTCTCGTCCATCGGCGAGGATACCCCTGACCTCAAGTATCAGGGCGAACCGACCCGGCTGCGGATCGGCGATCACAACACCATCCGCGAAGGGGTGACCATCCATCGCGGCACCGTGCAGGATCGGGAAGAGACGACCATTGGCGATCACAATCTGCTGATGGCCTATGTGCACATCGGCCATGACAGCGTGATCGGCAATCACTGCATCCTGGTCAACAACACGGCCCTTGCCGGGCACGTGCATGTCGATGACTGGGCGATCCTGTCCGGCTATACCCTGGTGCATCAGTTCTGTCGCATCGGCGCCCACAGCTTTTCCGGCATGGGCACGGCCATCGGCAAGGATGTACCGGCCTATGTCACGGTGTTCGGCAATCCGGCCGAAGCCCGCAGCATGAACTTCGAAGGCATGCGGCGTCGGGGTTTCTCGGCCGAAGCCATCAAGGAATTGCGCCGCGCGTACAAGGTGGTCTACCGCCAGGGCCTGACCGTCGATGACGCCCTGCGCGAGCTGGAGCCGGTGGCTCAGCAGTTTCCCGAAGTGGCGGTGTTCCGCGATTCCATTTTGAGTGCGACGCGTGGCATCACCCGCTGAGTTCGCCCAGCGCCCGCTGCGCGTGGCGCTGGTGGCCGGGGAGGCGTCGGGTGATCTGCTGGGCGCCGGTCTGATGCAGGCGTTGCGCGAGCAACACCCGAATATCTCCTTCATGGGGGTGGGCGGTCCGCGGATGGAAGCCGAGGGCCTGGTGTCCGAATTTCCCATGGAACGCCTGGCGGTCATGGGGCTGGTCGAGGTGCTCGGCCGCCTGCGCGAACTCCTGGGGCGGCGCAAGGCGCTGATCTCCCAGCTGCTCGACGCCCGGCCCGACGTCTTCATCGGTATCGACGCCCCGGATTTCGTTCTCGAGATCGAAGCCCAGCTGCATCGCGCGGGCATTCCCGCCGTGCATTACGTCAGCCCGTCGGTCTGGGCCTGGCGGCAGAAGCGCGTATTGAAGATCCGCGATGGCTGCGACCTGATGCTGACCCTCTTCCCCTTCGAGGCGCGCTTCTACGAAGAGCAGCAGGTGCCGGTGCGCTTCGTCGGCCATCCGCTGGCCGACACCATTGCGCTGGACAGCGATCGCCTGGCGGCGCGGCAGGCCCTGGGTCTGCCGCAGGACGGCCAGGTCGTCGCCCTGCTGCCCGGCAGTCGCGGTGGCGAAGTAGGGCGCCTGGGGGCGCTGTTCCTCGATGCTGCCGCCCAGTTGCTGGTCGAGCGCCCGGACATGCGCTTCGTGCTGCCCTGTGCCAATGCCGCACGGCGGGCGCAGGTGGAACAGCTGCTGGAAGGACGGCCGCCGCTGCCGCTGTTGCTAACCGATGGCCGTTCCCATGAGGTGCTGGCCGCCTGTGACGGCGTGCTGATCGCCTCGGGCACCGCCACCCTGGAGACACTGCTGTTCAAGCGACCCATGGTGGTCGCCTATCGGGTGGCACCCCTGACCTATCTGATTCTCAAGCAGCTGGTGAAGAGTCCCTACATTTCGCTGCCGAACCTGCTGGCCGGGCGCAAGCTGGTACCCGAGCTGATCCAGCACGAGGCGACCCCGGAACGGCTGGTGGCCGAGCTTCTGCCTCTGCTGGAACAGCCACAGCAGCAGACCGATAGCTTCGCGGCTATCCATCTCAGCCTGAGGCGCGATGCCTCGGTGCAGGCGGCCGCTGCCGTGCTGGATCTCCTGCGGTCGCGCAGCTGATGCAACTGGGTCTGGATTTCAACCTGGTCGAGGCACTGGTCGCCGGGGTCGATGAAGTCGGCCGCGGTCCGCTGTGCGGCGCCGTGGTCACGGCTGCGGTGATCCTCGATCCGGGCAAGCCCATCCTCGGCCTGAACGATTCGAAGAAGCTGTCGCTGGCGCGCCGCGAAGCCCTGTTCGACGAGATCAAGGAAAAGGCCCTGGCCTGGTGCGTGGCCCGTGCCGAGGTCGCCGAGATCGACCAACTGAACATCCTGCACGCTACCATGCTGGCCATGCAGCGCGCGGTGGAAGGCCTGCAGGTGCAGCCGCGGCTGGCCCTGATCGATGGCAATCGCTGTCCCAAGCTGGCGGTGCCCAGTTCGCCGGTGGTGAAGGGCGACAGCCAGGTCCCGGCGATCGCCGCGGCCTCCATCCTGGCCAAGGTGACCCGCGATCGCGAGATGCAGGTGCTGGATGCCCTCTATCCGGGCTATGGCCTGGCCGGGCACAAGGGCTATCCCACCGCCGAGCACCTGGAGGCGCTCAGGCGCCTGGGGCCCACGCCCATCCATCGGCGTTCCTTCGCGCCGGTGCGTGACGCCTGGCACGCCCTCGAGACCCAGGCCTCCACCCAGATCATCGCGACCTACTGACGGCCGTCGCGGCGGTCTGACCCCGGGTCGACAATCCAGTACAATCTCGCGCCTCATGCATCAAGGGGTCTCTGCCATGTCCGCATCCTTCGTCCACCTGCGTCTGCACACGGAATACTCCCTGGTCGACGGGATCGTGCGGGTGAAGGGGCTGGTCAAGGCCGCCGAAGCGGCCGGGATGCCGGCCGTGGCGGTGACCGACCAGGGCAACCTCTGCTCGCTGGTCAAGTTCTACAAGGCCGCCATGGGCGCCGGGATCAAGCCCATCGCCGGGGCCGACATCTGGCTGGCCGGTCGCGATGGCGATGCGCCGCTGAGCCGCATGACCCTGCTGGTCATGAACGCCAAGGGCTATCGCAACCTCACCGAGCTGCTGTCGCGGGGCTTCCAGGAAGGGCAGCAGGATGGCCAGATCGTCATCCAGCGCGACTGGGTGAAGGCCGCCAGCGAAGGCCTGATTGCCCTGTCCGGTTCCAAGGAAGGCGAGATCGGCCAGGCGCTGCTCGAAGGCGACCTGGCCCTGGCCGACCAGTTGTTCGCGGAATGGCAGGAGGTCTTCCAGGAGCGCTTCTATCTGGAGGTGCAGCGCACCGAGCGCGTCGGTGACGAAGAGCACCTGCATGCCGCCGTGGCCCTGGCCGATCGCTGCGGTGGCGCCCTGGTGGCGACCAACGACGTGCGCTTTCTCAAGGCCGAGGACTTCGAGGCCCACGAGACCCGCGTCTGCATCGGCGAAGGCCGTCCGCTGGACGATCCCCGTCGCGAGCGCAAGTACAGCGACCAGCAGTACCTGAAGTCGGCGGCCGAGATGGCCGAGCTGTTCAGCGACCTGCCCGAGGCGCTGGAAAATACCGTCGAGATCGCCAAGCGCTGCAACATCGAGATCCAGCTGGGCAAGTACTTCCTGCCCAACTTCCCGATTCCCAACGGGATGACCATCAACGACTACCTGCGCCATGTGTCCTTCGAGGGCCTGGAAGAGCGCCTGGCCGTGCTCTGGCCGCGCGAGACCACGCCGAACTACGAAGAGAAGCGCCAGGAGTATGTCGACCGACTCAACTTCGAGCTCGACATCATCATCCAGATGGGCTTCCCCGGTTACTTCCTCATCGTGATGGACTTCATCAAGTGGGCGAAGAACAACGGCGTACCGGTCGGCCCCGGCCGGGGCTCGGGTGCCGGCTCCCTGGTGGCCTATGTGCTGAAGATCACCGACCTCGATCCGCTGGCCTACGACCTGCTGTTCGAGCGCTTCCTCAACCCCGAACGGATCTCCATGCCCGACTTCGACGTCGACTTCTGCATGGACGGTCGCGACCGGGTGATCGAGTACGTGGCCGACCTGTACGGCCGCGAGGCGGTGAGCCAGATCATCACCTTCGGCACCATGGCGGCCAAGGCGGTGGTGCGCGACGTGGCGCGGGTGCAGGGCAAGTCCTATGGCCTGGCCGATCGCCTGTCGAAGATGATCCCCTTCGAAGTGGGCATGACCCTGCAGAAGGCCTTCGAACAGGAAGAGGTGCTGCGCGACTTCCTGGCGACCGACGAGGACGCCAAGGAGATCTGGGACATGGCTCTGAAGCTGGAAGGCATCACCCGCGGCACCGGCAAGCACGCCGGGGGCGTGGTGATCGCGCCGACCAAGCTGACCGACTTCTCGCCCATCGCCTGCGACGAGGACGGCAACGGCCTGGTGACCCAGTTCGACAAGGACGACGTCGAGCAGGCCGGCCTGGTCAAGTTCGACTTCCTTGGTCTGCGTACCCTGACCATCATCAAGTGGGCGCTGGAGACCATCAACCGCACGGAAGTGGAGGAGGGGCGCGAGCCGCTCAACATCGACTTCATTCCGCTGGACGACAAGCCGACCTACGCCCTGTTGCAGAGGGCCGAGACCACCGCCGTCTTCCAGCTGGAATCCCGCGGCATGAAGGAGCTGATCAAGAAGCTCAAGCCGGACTGCCTGGAAGACCTCATCGCCCTGGTGGCGCTGTTCCGCCCCGGTCCGCTGCAGTCGGGCATGGTGGACGACTTCATCAACCGCAAGCACGGCCGCGCCGAGCTGGCCTATCCGCATCCGGACTACCAGTACGACGGCCTGCAGCCGGTGCTGGCGCCCACCTACGGCATCATCCTCTACCAGGAACAGGTGATGCAGATCGCCCAGGTCATGGGCGGCTACACCCTGGGCCAGGCGGACATGCTGCGCCGGGCCATGGGCAAGAAGAAGCCCGAGGAGATGGCCAAGCAGCGCGGCGGCTTCATCGAGGGCTGCGCCAACAACGGCATCGATGGCGAGCTGGCGGGCAACATCTTCGACCTGGTGGAGAAATTCGCCGGCTACGGCTTCAACAAGTCGCACTCGGCCGCCTATGGTCTGGTTTCCTATCAGACCGCCTGGCTGAAGACCCATTTCCCGGCGCCCTTCATGGCGGCGGTGCTGTCGGCGGACATGCACAACACCGACAAGGTGGTGATCCTCATCGAGGAATGCCGCCACATGAAACTGCGCATCGACACGCCGGACGTGAACATCTCCGAGTTCAAGTTCACCGTGAACGAGGGCGGGCGCATCGTCTACGGCCTGGGCGCCATCAAGGGTGTGGGCGAGGGGCCGGTGGAGGCCATCGTCGAGGCGCGTGCCGAGGGACCCTTCAAGGACCTCTTCGATTTCTGCGCGCGGGTGGATCTCAAGCGTATCAACAAGCGCACCCTGGAAGCCCTGATCCGTTCCGGTGCCCTGGACCGCCTGGGGCCGCACTATCACGATGAGCTCAAGGCCTATCAGGCGACCATCGACCAGAATCGCGCCGTACTGCTGGCGGCCATGGAAGAGGCCATCGCCTCGGCCGAGCAGACCGCCCGCAGTCACAACAGTGGTCACGTGGATCTCTTTGGTGGCGTCTTTGCCGAACCCGAGGCCGACGTCTATGCCAACCACCGCCGCGCCCGCGAGCTCAATCTCAAGGAGCGCCTGCGCGGGGAAAAGGAAACCCTGGGGCTGTACCTGACCGGTCACCCCATCGAGGAATACGAAGGCGAGGTCCGGCGACTGGCGCGCCAGCGCATCGTCGACCTCAAGCCCTCGCGCGAAACACAGACCGTGGCCGGGCTGATCGTCAACCTGCGGGTGATGAAGAACAAGCGCGGCGACAAGATGGGCTTCGTCACCCTGGACGATCGTTCCGGGCGCATCGAGGCCTCGCTGTTCGCCGAAGCCTTCAATGCCGCCCAGGCGCTGTTGCAGACCGATGCCCTGGTGATCGTCGAGGGCGAGGTCAGCCAGGACGACTTCTCCGGTGGCCTGCGCCTGCGCGCCAAGCGGGTACTTGGGCTGGAGGAAGCCCGGACCGCCCTGGCGGAAAGCCTCAGGATCGCCGTACGCAGCGAGGCGCTGGCCGGCGATCGGCTGCGCTGGCTGGGCGAGTTGTGCGGTCGCCATCGCGGCGCCTGTCCGGTCACCATCGACTATCAGGGGCCCACCGCGCGGGCGCTGCTGCAGTTCGGCGAGAACTACCGGATCGACCCGGCCGATGGCCTGATTCAAACCCTGCGTGACCAGTTCGGCAGGGAGAACGTCTTTCTGAACTATCGTTAAGTCCGAGCGCCTCGTGCGCTCCGTCCCAACCCTCGCCAGCGGCGGGTGCCGGTGACGTGGCAGGAGTCTCGACCTGTCCCGTCCGATCCCTTAAGGTAGGCGCCCCGGCCCCTGGCTCTAGATTGTAATAACGGATGCCCATGAACCCGAACTATCTCGATTTCGAACAGCCTATCGCCGATCTCCAGGCCAAGATCGAAGAACTTCGACTGGTCGGTAACGACAATGCGCTGAACATCAGTGACGAGATCGCCCGGTTGCAGGAGAAGAGTCAGGCGCTCACCAAGAGCATCTTCAGCGACCTGTCCAGCTGGCAGGTGGCCCGTCTGGCCCGGCATCCGCTGCGTCCCTATACCCTCGACTACATCAGCTACCTGTTCAGCGATTTCGAAGAGCTGCACGGTGACCGCCACTTCGCCGACGATCCGGCCATCGTCGGTGGCATCGCCCGCCTGGAAGGTGGTCCGGTGATGATCATCGGTCACCAGAAGGGCCGTGAAGTGCGCGAGAAGGTCCGCCGCAACTTCGGCATGCCGCGTCCGGAAGGCTATCGCAAGGCCTGTCGCCTGATGGAAATGGCCGAGCGCTTCAAGATGCCGATCCTGACCTTTATCGACACTCCCGGCGCCTACCCGGGCATCGACGCCGAAGAGCGCGGTCAGAGCGAGGCGATAGCCTGGAACCTGCGGGTCATGGCGCGCCTCAAGACCCCCATCATCGCCACCGTGATCGGCGAGGGTGGTTCCGGTGGCGCCCTGGCCATCGGCGTCTGCGACCAGCTCAACATGCTGCAGCATTCCACCTACTCGGTGATCTCGCCGGAAGGTTGCGCCTCCATTCTGTGGAAGACCGCCGAGAAGGCTCCCGATGCCGCCGAGGCCATGGGCATCACCGCCGAGCGGCTGAAAAGCCTGAACATCGTCGACCAGGTGATCGACGAGCCTCTGGGCGGTGCCCACCGCGATCCCCAGACCATGGCCAACAGCCTGCGCAGCGCACTGCTGGAGCAGCTGGATGAACTCAAGGGCTACGACCTGCCGGCGCTGCTGGACCGTCGTTACAAGCGCCTGATGAGCTACGGCATTTCCTGATACCGCGGCCATGAGTCTGCTGGACCGGCTGCACGCCCGCCTGGAGCGGCAGCCGCCCACCTGTCATTGGCGGGTGGGCTTCTCCGGCGGACTCGACTCCACCGTTCTCCTGCACCTCTGCGCACGACTGCGCGCGCGCGGCCTGCTGACCGACCTGCAGGCGGTGCATGTGCACCACGGCCTGCAGGCCGCGGCGGATGCCTGGGTCGCGCATTGCACCCGGGTCTGCCAAGGGCTGGGCATTCCTCTCGCTGTCCTGCACGTCCGCACCGATGGCGCCGCCAGTCTCGAACGGGCCGCCCGCGAAGCGCGCTATATCGCCTTCGCCCGGGTGCTGCCGGAGGATGGCTGCCTGGTGCTGGGTCAGCATCGCGACGATCAGCTGGAGACCCTGTTGCAGCGGCTGGCACGCGGCGCGGGCGTGAAGGGCCTGGCCGGCATGCCGGAGAGCCGACCGCTGGCTGCCGGGCGCCTCTGGCGTCCCTTGCTGGACGAGCCCCGCGCCGCACTGCTGGCCTATGCCGAAGCCGAAGGGCTGGACTGGATCGAAGACCCCAGCAATGCCGATACCGGACTGGATCGCAATTACCTGAGACACGCGGTGCTGCCACGGTTGCGCCAGCGCTGGCCAGGGGTCGATCAGGTCATGGCGCGCAGCGCCCGTCACCTGGCCGAAGCCGACGAACTGCTCGGCGAACTGGCCAGCCTGGATCTGCGGCAGGCCCGGCTCGTCGCCCAACCCTTCCCCTGGATTCCCTTGCCCAGTCTGGCCCTGGCGCCCTTGCAGCGCTTAAGCGAGGCCCGCCAGCGCAATGCCCTGCGCGCCTGGCTGGATGCGCTGACGCGCCAGCCCGACAGCGCCCATTGGGCCGGCTGGCAGGCGGTGCGCGAGGCGGGCACGGCCAGCGATCCCGTCTGGCGCCTCGAAGGCGGCAGTGTGCGCCGTGGGGCCGGGCGGATCTGGTGGGTGCCGGACGCCTGGCAGGTCATGCCCTCTCCCCAGCCGGTCGCCGCTCGGGTCAGCACCCTAAAACTGAGGGGCAATGGCCGCCTGATCTTTACCGGGCAGGCCGTCGAAGCCGGCTGGCGAATCGGCTATCGCCAGGGCGGCGAGCGACTGGTCGTAGCCGGTCGCGGCAGTCGCGATCTCAAGCGCCTGCTCAACGAGCGGGAGGTCCCGCCTTTCCTGCGCGGCCGTTTGCCGCTGCTCTGGCGAGGCGACGAACTGCTGGCCGTGGCCAATCTGCCCGGTCTGAGTGCTCTGCCAGGGGGAGGGCGGCTTGAGTGGCAGCCCGCAGACGGCATGGGTGGGTTTGAGCTGGGATGACCTTTAGGCTAGACTACGCTCCCGTCTTATACCGCATTTTCCGCTCGCTCCGAGTGGACGGTGTGCATTGGTCCGGCGCCAGGCCGACCGCTCTCGCTTTCATCGGCGGCTCTCCGCCTCAACGCAGATTCTAGGAATTTTCATGACGCGCTTTATTTTCGTCACGGGCGGTGTTGTTTCTTCTTTGGGGAAAGGCATCGCCTCGGCTTCCCTGGGCGCCATTCTGGAAGCGAGAGGGCTGAAGGTCACCATGCTCAAGCTGGATCCCTACATCAACGTGGATCCCGGCACCATGAGTCCCTTCCAGCACGGCGAGGTGTTCGTCACCCATGACGGCGCCGAGACCGACCTGGACCTGGGTCACTACGAGCGGTTCATCCGCACCACCGTGACCCAGAACAACAACTTCACCACCGGTCGCATCTACATGGACGTGCTGCGCAAGGAGCGTCGTGGCGACTACCTGGGCGCCACCGTGCAGGTGATCCCGCACATCACCGACGAGATCAAGCGACGCATCATCAAGGGTGCCGGCGATGCCGACGTGGCCCTGGTGGAGATCGGCGGTACCGTCGGTGACATCGAGTCGCAGCCCTTCCTCGAAGCCATCCGCCAGTTGCGGGTGGAGATCGGGGCGCGCCGCGCCATGCTGATGCACCTGACCCTGGTGCCTTACATCGCCACCGCCGGCGAGACCAAGACCAAGCCGACCCAGCATTCGGTCAAGGAGCTGCGCTCCATCGGCCTGCAGCCCGATGTGCTGATCTGCCGGTCCGACCACACCGTCGACAGCTCCTCGCGTCGCAAGATCGCGCTCTTCACCAACGTCGAAGAGCGCGCGGTCATCTCCCTGGAAGACGTCGACACCATCTACCGCATTCCTTCCGTGCTGCATGCCCAGGGCCTCGACGAGTTCGTCATCGAGCGCTTCGGCCTGGAGTGCAAGCCGGCCGATCTGTCCGAGTGGGATCGCGTGGTGGACGCCAAGCTCAACCCCGAGCAGGAAGTCACCATCGCCATGGTCGGCAAGTACATGGAACTGCTCGACGCCTACAAGTCGCTGATCGAGGCCATGACCCACGCCGGCATCCAGAGCCGCACCAAGGTCAACCTGCGCTATATCGACTCCGAGCACATCGAGCAGCAGGGTACCCATCTGCTCAAGGGCGTGGACGCCATCCTGGTTCCCGGCGGCTTCGGCCTGCGCGGCGTGGAAGGCAAGATCGCCACCGTGCAGTACGCTCGCGAGAACAAGATTCCCTACCTCGGCATCTGCCTGGGCATGCAGGTGGCGGTGATCGAATTCGCCCGTAACGTGCTGGGCTGGAAAGACGCTAACTCCACCGAATTCGACAAGGCCAGCGGGCACCCGGTGGTCGGCCTGATCACCGAGTGGCAGGACGCCACCGGCGCCACCGAGACTCGCAGCGAAGGCTCCGACCTGGGCGGCACCATGCGCCTGGGCGCTCAGGAGTGCCAGCTGAGCGACGGCACCCTGGTGCACGACTGCTACCGTCAGGACGTCATCATCGAACGCCATCGTCACCGCTACGAGGTCAACAACAACCTGCTGCCGCAGATCCAGGCCGCCGGCCTGAAGATCTCCGGTCGCTCGGGCGACGGCGCCCTGGTGGAAGTGGTGGAAGCCCCGGACCATCCCTGGTTCGTCGCCTGCCAGTTCCACCCGGAGTTCACCTCCACCCCGCGGGACGGCCATCCGCTGTTCAGCGGCTTCGTCAACGCCGCCCTGCGTTACGCCAAGAAGGATTGAGCATGACCGTGCAGAAGATCGTCCGCGTCGGCAACATCGAGATCGCCAACGACAAGCCCTTCGTGCTGTTCGGCGGCATGAACGTGCTGGAATCCCGTGACCTGGCCATGCAGGTCTGCGAGCAATACGTCAAGGTGACCGAGAAGCTCGGCATCCCCTATGTCTTCAAGGCCAGCTTCGACAAGGCCAACCGCTCCTCGGTGACCAGCTATCGCGGTCCGGGCATGGAAGCCGGTCTGCGCATCTTCGAAGAGCTCAAGGCCACCTTCGGCATGCCGGTGATCACCGACGTCCACGAGCCCTACCAGGCGGCTCCGGTGGCGGCGGTGTGCGACATCATCCAGCTGCCGGCCTTCCTCTCGCGGCAGACCGATCTGGTGGTGGCGATGGCCAAGACCGACGCCGTGATCAATATCAAGAAGGCGCAGTTCCTCGCGCCCCAGGAGATGAAGCACATCCTCGCCAAGTGCGAAGAAGCCGGCAACGACCAGCTGATCCTCTGCGAGCGGGGCTCCTCCTTCGGCTACAACAACCTGGTGGTCGACATGCTCGGCTTCGGCGTCATGAAGAGCTTCGGCTACCCGGTGTTCTTCGACGTGACCCATGCCCTGCAGATGCCGGGCGGTCGCGCCGATTCCGCCGGCGGCCGCCGCGCCCAGGTCACCGACCTGGCCAAGGCCGGCATGAGCCAGGGCCTGGCCGGTCTGTTCCTCGAAGCCCATCCGGATCCCGAACATGCCAAGTGCGACGGCCCCTGTGCCCTGCGCCTGGAGAAGCTGGAGCCCTTCCTGGCCCAGCTCAAGGCGCTGGACGAGCTGGTGAAGTCGTTCACGCCGATCGAAACTGCCTAAGCGGCGGCTGAACCAAAACGCCCAGGCGCAGCCGAAGGCTGATCCGTCAATGACCGGTAACATGGAGATCGATACAAAAATGGCTAACATCGTCGACATCAAGGGACGTGAAGTCCTGGATTCCCGCGGCAACCCCACCGTTGAAGCGGACGTTATCCTGGACAATGGTATCGTCGGTCGCGCCACCGCGCCGTCCGGCGCGTCCACCGGTTCGCGCGAGGCACTGGAGCTGCGCGACGGCGACAAGAGCCGTTATTTGGGCAAGGGCGTGCTGAAGGCCGTGGGCAACATCAATGGCCCGATCCGTGACCTGCTGCTGGGCAAGGATCCGAGCGACCAGAAGGCCCTGGACCGCGCCATGATCGAGCTGGACGGTACCGAGAACAAGGCCAAGCTGGGCGCCAACGCCATCCTGGCTGTGTCCCTGGCGGCTGCCAAGGCCGCTGCCGAAGACCAGGACCTGCCGCTCTACGCCCACATCGCCAACCTGAACGGCACTCCCGGTCAGTACTCCATGCCGGTGCCGATGATGAACATCATCAACGGCGGCGAGCATGCCGACAACAACGTCGACATTCAGGAATTCATGGTCCAGCCGGTCGGCGCCAAGAGCTTTGCCGACGCCCTGCGCGTGGGTGCCGAGATCTTCCATCACCTCAAAGCCGTGCTCAAGGCCCGGGGCCTGAGCACCTCCGTGGGTGACGAAGGCGGCTTCGCGCCGAACCTGGCTTCCAACGCCGACGCCCTGGCCGCCATCGCCGAAGCGGTGAAGAACGCCGGCTACGCGCTGGGCACCGACGTGACCCTGGCCCTGGACTGCGCTTCCAGCGAATTCTACAAGGACGGCCAGTACGACCTGTCTGGCGAGGGCAAGGCCTTCGACGCCAACGGTTTCGCCGACTACCTGGCCGGGCTGACCGAGCAATTCCCGATCATCTCCATCGAAGATGGCATGGACGAGTCCGACTGGGCCGGCTGGAAGGCGCTGACCGACAAGATCGGCAGCAAGGTGCAGCTGGTGGGCGACGACCTGTTCGTCACCAACACCAAGATCCTCAAGGAAGGCATCGAGAAGGGCATCGGTAACTCGATCCTGATCAAGTTCAACCAGATCGGTTCCCTGACCGAGACCCTGGAAGCCATCCAGATGGCCAAGGCCGCCGGCTACACCGCGGTGATCTCCCACCGCAGCGGCGAGACCGAAGACTCCACCATCGCCGACCTGGCCGTGGGCACCGCCGCCGGTCAGATCAAGACCGGTTCGCTGTGCCGCTCCGATCGCGTCTCCAAGTACAACCAGCTGCTGCGCATCGAAGAGCAGCTGGGTGCCAAGGCGCCTTACCGCGGCCGTGCCGAGTTCCGCAGCTAAGGGCTGTGCGACCGGGGAGGCGCTGACTCGCGTCAGCGCTTCCCGCCACGTCCGACGGACCACAGGATAGATGCCCAGTTTACAAGCGTAGAGCTGGGCTTCTATCCTGTTTTCGTCTCTGCCGCCGCCTTTGCGGCATCCGCCGTCCGCGAATCCGTTATCTCCCATGCGAAGTCCCTACTGGCTGTTCCCCTTCCTGCTCCTGCTGCTCGGCGGTCTTCAGTATCGCCTGTGGGTCGGTGATGGCAGCTTCGCCCAGGTGCGCGAACTCAAGCAGCAGATCGCCGACCAGAATGGTGAGAACAAGCGCCTGCTGGAGCGCAATGAGATCCTCGAAGCCGAGGTCGTCGAGCTCAAGAAAGGTATGGAGACCGTCGAGGAGCGTGCCCGCCACGAACTCGGCATGGTCAAACAAGGCGAAACCCTCTTTCTGCAATCCAAATAATGTCCCTTCTGCCTTCCTTCTGGGCGGTCATCCCCGCCGCGGGCGTGGGTGCGCGGATGCGTGCCGACCGACCCAAGCAATACCTCGACCTGTGCGGCCGCAGCCTGCTGGAGCGCACCCTCGACTGTTTTCTCGACCATCCGCGCCTGCGCGGCCTGGCGGTGAGCCTGGCGCCGGAAGACCCCTGGTGGCCGACGCTGGCCTGCGCCCGTGATGCCCGCATCCTGCGCGCCCCGGGCGGTCGCGAGCGCGCCGACTCGGTACTCGGTGGCCTGCTGCTGCTGAACGAGCAGGGCGCCACCGACGGCGACTGGGTACTGGTGCACGATGCCGCGCGGCCCAATCTCTGTCGCGAGGATCTGGACCGGCTGCTGGCCGAACTGGCCCAGGACCCGGTAGGTGGTCTCCTGGGCGTGCCGGCGCGGGATACCCTCAAGCGCGTTGGCCGCGATGGCCGGGTGAGCGAAACCGTGGATCGCAGCCAGGTCTGGCTGGCCTATACGCCGCAGATGTTCCGTCTCGGTGCCCTGCGTGACGCCCTGAGCGCCGGCCTGGCAGCGGGCGCCGCCATCACCGACGAAGCGTCGGCGATGGAATGGGCCGGGCATGCGCCGCGGCTGGTGGAAGGCCGGGCGGACAACATCAAGGTCACCACCCCCGAAGACCTGCAGCGACTGCAACAGGTCTTCGCCGAGGCCTAGGATCCAGGCCCGCAGCGGCCCATCGCTGAAAAGACGCGCTCGCTGCGCTCAACCCGCCGGGTAGCGAGTTCCTGGGCGCGGGGTGCCCAGGCCCTGCTTGAGGTGCTCCACCAGCAGGCGAATCTTCGGTGAGAGAAAGCGCCGCTGCGGATAGAGCGCCCAGACCGCGCTGTTGGGCGGCTGACGATTGTCCAGCAGGGCGCGCAGCTCGCCGCGGGCCAGATGCGGCTGCACGTAGTAGTCCGGCAACTGGCACAGACCGAAGCCGCGCAGGGCGGCGTCGAGCACCGCCTGGCCGCTGTTGCAGCGCCAGGAACCCTGGACCCGGTGCAGCACCTCGCGCTCGTTTTCGCGAAAGCTCCAGATGTCGCTGGTGCCGACCAGGCAACGATGGCGACTCAGCTCGGACAGGGTATGGGGCGCGCCGAAGCGTTCCAGATAGCTGGGTGCGGCGCACAGATAGAGTTCGCGCGGCGCCAGACGCGTCGCCACCAGGCGGGAATCGGCCAGGCGACCCAGGCGGATGGCCAGATCGTAGCCCTCGTGCAGGAGGTCGACGGTGCGGTTGGTCAGGTCCAGCTCCAGACTCACCTCGGGATGGCGGGCGAGGAAATCGTTGACCAGGGGCACGACGAAACGCTCGCCATAGGTCACGGCGCAGGTCATGCGGATCAGCCCCTTGGGCTGGCTGGATAGATCGCTGACCTCACGCAGGGCTTCGTCGCGCGCCTCCTGCAGACGGCGACAGTGCTGCAGAAAGGTGTGGCCGGCTTCGGTGAGGGCGACACTGCGGGTGCTGCGATAGAGCAGGCGCGCCTGCAGACGCTCTTCCAGGCGAGCGATCTGGCGACTGACATGGGAGGTCGAGGTGCCCAGCCGATCGGCGGCCTGGCCGAAGTGCAGGGTGCTCGCCACCGCGACGAATTCATCGATGCCCTCCCAGCCCATGATTGTTTCCCTGTAGCAAAAATGAATTCCAGTATGCCCGATTGTTTCAGAAATTCTGGCGTCTAAACTGGTCACCTCGTTTTTTCGTCCCTCTGGAGTCGACCATGATCAAGTCCCGCGCCGCCGTAGCCTTCGCGCCCAACGAGCCCCTGAAAATCGTCGAAGTGGACGTCGAGCCGCCCAAGGCCGGTGAGGTACTCATCCGCATCGTCGCCACCGGCGTCTGCCATACCGACGCCTACACCCTGTCCGGCCAGGACTCCGAGGGCGTCTTTCCCTGCATCCTCGGTCACGAGGGCGGTGGCATCGTCGAGGCGGTGGGCGAGGGCGTGACCTCGGTCGCCGTGGGCGATCACGTCATCCCGCTGTACACCGCCGAATGCGGCCAGTGCAAATTCTGCAAATCCGGCAAGACCAACCTCTGCAGCTCGGTGCGCGCGACCCAGGGCAAGGGCCTGATGCCCGACGGCACCACCCGCTTCTCCTACAACGGCGAGCCGATCTACCACTACATGGGCTGCTCCACCTTCTCCGAGTACACGGTGCTGCCGGAGGTCTCGGTGGCCAAGATCCCCGCCGAGGCGCCCCTGGAAAAGGTCTGCCTGCTGGGCTGTGGCGTGACCACCGGCATCGGCGCCGTGCTCAACACCGCCAAGGTGGAAGAGGGCGCCACTGTTGCGGTTTTCGGTCTGGGTGGCATCGGCCTGGCGGCCATCATTGGTGCCAAGATGGCCAAGGCCAGCCGCATCATTGCCATCGACATCAATCCATCCAAGTTCGACATCGCCCGCGAACTGGGCGCCACCGACTTCGTCAATCCCAAGGATCACCAGAAGCCGATTCAGGAGGTCATCGTCGAGCTGACCGACGGCGGCGTCGACTACAGCTTCGAGTGCGTCGGCAACGTCAACCTGATGCGTGCGGCCCTGGAATGCTGCCACAAGGGCTGGGGCGAGTCGGTGATCATCGGCGTGGCCGGGGCTGGCCAGGAGATCAGTACCCGGCCGTTCCAGCTGGTGACCGGTCGCGTCTGGCGCGGCAGCGCCTTCGGTGGCGTCAAGGGCCGCAGCGAGCTGCCCGGTTATGTACGCAAGGCGCAGAGCGGCGAGATCCCGCTGGACACCTTCATCACCCACACCATGGGCCTGGAGCAGATCAACGAGGCCTTCGAGCTGATGCATGAAGGCAAGAGCATCCGCACCGTCGTCCACTACTGATCGCCAGGCGGGCGCCCTGGGGCGCCCTCTGCACGGGAGATGACCATGAGTCTCGAACTGCTCTCCAGCAACAAGAGTTTCGGCGGCTGGCACAAGCGCTATCGCCATCGCGCGCGCAGTCTCGACTGCGACATGACCTTTGCCGTCTACCTGCCACCGCAGGCGGAAGCCCGCAGCGATCTGCCGGTGCTCTACTGGCTGTCGGGGCTGACCTGCACCGACGAGAACTTCATGCAGAAGGCCGGCGCCCAGCGCCTGGCGGCCGAGCTGGGCCTGGTGCTGGTGGCGCCGGACACCAGTCCGCGCGGCGAAAGCGTACCGGACGACCCGGAAAAGGCCTGGGACTTCGGCCTGGGCGCCGGCTTCTACATCAATGCCACCCAGCAGCCCTGGGCCAAGCACTACCGCATGCACGACTATGTGGTGGAGGAGCTGCCGGCGCTGATCGAGGCCAACTTCCCGGTTTCGGATCGTCGCGGCGTCAGCGGTCATTCCATGGGTGGCCACGGGGCCCTGATCTGCGCCCTGCGCCATCCGGGGCGCTATCGTTCGGTGTCGGCCTTCTCGCCCATCGTCAACCCGCTGGATTGTCCCTGGGGGCACAAGGCGTTCTCCCACTACCTGGGTGACGACCGCAGCAGCTGGGCGGAGTGGGATGCCTGTGCGCTGCTGGCCAAGGCCGAGGAGCGCCTGCCGCTGCTGGTCGACCAGGGTGAGCAGGACAGCTTCCTCGCTGAACAGCTCAAGCCCCAGGCCCTGCAGCGGGCGGCGGAAGCCGCGGGTCATCCGCTGGAACTGCGTCTGCAGCCGGGGTATGACCACAGCTACTTCTTCGTTGCCAGCTTCATCGACGACCACCTGCGGCATCACGCGGCGGCGCTGTCGACCTTGTAAGGGCGACGGCGCCTGCCCACAGCCGGTAGAATCGACGCCCTGTCATTTTCCAGGGCGTCTCTGTTCATGCGCATAGGTCACGGTTTCGACGTTCACGCCTTCGGCGAGGGCGATTTCATTACCCTCGGTGGCATTCGTATTCCCCACCACCGTGGCCTGGTCGCCCACTCCGACGGCGACGTGCTGCTGCACGCCCTGGCCGATGCCCTGCTGGGTGCGGCCGCCCTGGGCGACATCGGCAAGCATTTCCCCGATACCGATCCGCGCTTCAAGGGCGCCGACAGTCGGGTGCTCCTGCGCCATGTGGTCGGACTGGTCCGTGAACAGGGCTGGAAGGTCGGCAACGTCGACGGCACCATCGCCGCCCAGGCGCCCAAGATGGCGCCGCACATCGAGGCCATGCGCCAGGCCATCGCCGAAGACCTGCAGGTTGAACTGGGCCAGGTCAACGTCAAGGCCACCACCACCGAGCGTCTGGGTTTCGTCGGGCGCGAAGAGGGCATCGCCGTGCACGCCGTGGCCCTGCTACTGCCACTATGACCGAAGACCAGCTGCTCGGGCCGCGTGCCCATGGCGAGCCCTGCGGCCAGGCGATCCTCAAGGCCAGCGCCGAGGACTTCCAAGTGGACGAGGTGCTGGACATCCCGCTGAGCGGTGATGGCGAGCACCTCTGGCTATGGGTCGAGAAGCGCGGCCTCAACACCGAGGAAGCCGTGCGCCGCCTGGCGCGCGCCGCCGGGGTGCCGCAGCGGGCGATCAGCTACGCCGGCCTCAAGGATCGCCAGGCCCTGACCCGCCAGTGGTTCAGCCTGCACCTGCCGGGCAAGGCCGATCCGGATCTGGCAGCCGCCTGCGACGAGACGCTGGTGATCCTCCAGCAGGGTCGGCACCGGCGCAAGCTGCAGCGGGGCGCCCATGCCGCCAATGGCTTCCGCCTGCGCCTGACCGGGCTCCAGGCCGATCCGGCAGTGCTGGAGGCGCGCCTGCAGGCCATCGCCACCGGCGGCGTACCCAACTATTTCGGCCCGCAGCGCTTCGGCTACCAGGGCGGCAATCTGGCCGACGCCCAGACCTGCGCCCGCGAGCAGCGTCTGCCCGAACAGCGCAACCGGCGTTCACGGACGCTGTCCGCCGCGCGCAGCTGGCTGTTCAATCAGGTACTGGCCGGACGCATCGCCGACGGCTCCTGGAATCAGGCGCAGGAAGGCGACCTGCTGGCCTTCACCGACAGCCGCAGCCACTTTCCGGCGACCGCCGCCGATCTGGCGGATCCGCGCCTGGCGGCGCTCGATCTGCACCCCACCGGCCCGCTGTGGGGCGCCGGTGAAACCCCGGTGCAGGGTCCGGCCGCCGTTCTGGAGCAGGAGGTGGCCAGGGCCGCCGCAGAGCTGCCCGCCTGGCTGGCCGGTGCCGGCCTCTCGCATGAGCGGCGCATCCTGCGCCTCCCCATCGGAGGCCTGACGTGGCATTATCCCGCTCCTGACATTCTGCAACTCGAATTCGTCCTGCCGGCCGGCTGTTTCGCCACCGCAGTGGTTCGCGAGCTGGTAACGCTTGGCGAGGCAGGGCAGACGGAACATCCATGCGACTTCTGATCGCCAACGACGATGGGGTGCTGGCCCCCGGTATCGCCGCGCTGCATGCCGCGCTCTCCGCCCGTGCGGACTACGAGTGCCAGGTAGTCGCGCCGCTCTATGACATGAGCGGCGTGAGCAGTGCCCTGACGCTGGACCGCCCCCTGCATCCGCAGCGCCTGCCCAATGGCTTCCTGGGCGTCAACGGCACGCCTACCGATTGCGTTCACCTCGGCCTCAATGGGCTGTTGGAAGAGACGCCGGACATGGTGGTGGCCGGCATCAACCTGGGCGCCAACCTCGGCGACGATGTCCTCTATTCCGGTACCGTGGCCGCGGCCATGGAAGGGCGTTTCCTCAGCCTCCCGGCACTGGCTTTCTCGCTGGTGTCGCGCAGTGCCGACAACATGGCGGTGGCCGCCGAGATCGCTGCCCGCATCGTGGCGCTGCACGAGCGCTTCGATCTGCCACCGCGCACCGTCCTCAACGTCAACATCCCGGATCTGCCGCTTGCGCAGATCAAGGGTCTGCAGCTGACCCGTCTGGGTCACCGCGCCCAGGCCAAGCCGCCGGTGCGCGAGGTCAATCCGCGTGGCAAGGCGGGCTACTGGATCTCGGTTTCCGGCGATGCGGTGGATGGCGGACCGGGCACCGACTTCCATGCCGTGCTGGAAGGCTATGTCTCGGTGACGCCGCTGCAGTTTGATCGCACCTTCCGCGAGGGCTTCGCCGGCCTGCAGGCTCTGACGGAGCTGCTGGCATGACTCAGGGGCAAGAGCATATGCAAAGACACGGCATCGGTATGACCTCCCAGCGCACCCGGGAGCGCCTCATCCAGCGCCTCTACGAAGAGGGGCTGTCCAACGCTCAGGTGCTGGAGGTGATCCGCCGTACGCCGCGTCACCTGTTCGTCGACGAGGCCCTGGCCCATCGTGCGTACGAGGACACGGCGCTGCCCATCGGTCACAACCAGACCATCTCCCAGCCGTTCATGGTGGCGCGCATGACCGAGCTGCTGCTCGCCGGCGGTCCGCTGGACAAGGTCATGGAGATCGGCACCGGCTCCGGCTACCAGACCGCCATCCTGGCGCAGACCGTGGAACGGGTATTTTCCGTGGAGCGTATACAGTCGCTGCAGGACAGAGCCAAGGAGCGTCTGCTCGAACTCAATCTGCGCAACGTGGTGTTTCGCTGGGGCGATGGCTGGGAAGGCTGGCCGGCGCTGGCGCCCTACAATGGCATCATCGTCACCGCCGCAGCGCGGGAAGTGCCCCAGGCGCTGCTCGACCAGCTGGCACCCGGTGGTCGCCTGGTGATCCCGGTAGGCGTCGACGAGGAGCAGAAGCTTCTGCTGATCGTGCGCGAAGCCGAAGGCTTCGTCCGCCACGAACTCAATGCCGTCCGTTTCGTGCCGCTGCTCAATGGACCCCTGGCCCAGTGAGCGACAGGGAACGTTACCCCGGTACCGCGCTCCAAGGCTGCCTGGCGGCTGCGGCCGCTTGAGGCCGGCGGGATGGCCGGACGGTCGATGATCAGACTCTGCGGGAGGAACGGGTGAAGGCCCGAGCGCAAGGATTTCCAGGACGAGGGCGTTCAGGCTGGCTGGCGGGAGTGCTCGTGGCCCTGCTGCTGGCGGGCTGTTCGAGCAACGGTTCGCGAGCGCCGGTGGTCGACCGCGGCGATGGTCGCAGCAGCGTACCCCAGGTCACTTCCGGGCAGTATCGCGTCAAGCGCGGTGACACCCTGTTCTCCATCGCTTCCCGCAACGGCTGGGAATGGCGTGCCCTGGCGGCCCAGAACGGCCTCGGGGCACCCTATGTCATCCATGTCGGCCAGGTCATCCGTTTCGGCAGCGGTTCCAGCGCCAGTGGTTCCAGTCGCATCATCCGGCGACCGGCCACGGTAGCTTCCGGTCCGGCACCCGGCACTCCGGTGGCGACACCGGTGCCCATCCCGCCGCCCGTCACCTCCAGTCCCACCGCCGCCACCCCGGTGGTGACCCCCAACCTGCCCGCCGCGCCCCCGCCGACGCCGGTGACGCCCGCGCAGACGCCGACCCGTGATGTCCCCCAATCCGCATCCGGTTGGGCCTGGCCGACGAAAGGTACGTTGATCAGCCGCTTCTCGGCTAGCAGCAGCCTAAACAAGGGAATAGACATCGCCGGGCAGGAAGGCCAGCCCGTGATGGCCGCTGCCGACGGCACTGTGGTCTATGCGGGAAATGGTCTACGGGGTTATGGTGAACTGGTTATCGTCAAACACAGCGAAACCTACGTCAGTGCATACGGTCACAATCGTAGGTTGCTGGTTCGGGAAGGTGAGCGTGTCAAGATAGGGCAGACGATTGCCGAGATGGGTTCGACCGGGACCGACCGAGTCAAACTCCATTTCGAGATTCGCCGTCAGGGCAAGCCGGTGGATCCCTTGCAGTTTTTGCCCAATCGCTGATTCGCTAGGCGCCGACTCGATCCCGCAGCTTTTTGGGGGCGAGTCATGGCGCATCGGCAACGTATCGATACGCCCTGGCTCGAAGCGCAGACGAGCAAGGGTTACTCAAGATGATCCAGAACAAACAAGAAACCGAGTACGACCTCGGCGATGATGTCCTGCTTCTCGATTCCAATCCCTTCGGTGAGGAATCCGCCGATTCAGCCATGACCAAGGCGCTCTCCGGGCGCGGCAACCAGGTCCTGCGTGGGGCGAAGCTGGCCGATTACGGCCGAGCGCTCGACGCCACTCAGCTCTATCTCAACGAAATCGGCTTTTCGCCGCTGCTGTCACCAGCAGAGGAAGTGCATTTCGCCCGGCTCGCCCAGCGCGGCGATCCTGCCGGTCGCAAGCGCATGATCGAAAGCAATCTGCGCCTGGTGGTGAAGATCGCCCGACGCTATATCAACCGCGGACTGTCGCTGCTCGATCTGATCGAGGAGGGCAACCTGGGCCTGATTCGCGCTGTGGAGAAGTTCGATCCCGAGCGGGGTTTCCGATTCTCCACCTATGCCACCTGGTGGATCCGGCAGACCATCGAGCGGGCGATCATGAATCAGACCCGCACCATTCGCCTGCCGATCCATGTGGTCAAGGAACTCAACCTGCATCTGCGCGCCGCGCGCGAACTGACCCAGAAGCTCGACCACGAGCCTTCGCCCGAGGAAATCGCCGCCCTGCTGGAGAAGCCGGTAGCGGACGTCAAGCGGGTGATGGGCCTCAACGAGCGGATCAGCTCGGTGGACATGGTCCTCGGCCCCGATTCCGACAAGACCCTGCTCGATACCCTGACCGACGACCGACCGACCGATCCGTGCGAACTGCTGCAGGATTCGGATCTCAACCAGAGCATCGACCAGTGGCTGCTGGAGCTGCCGGAAAAGCAGCGCGAGGTGGTGGTGCGTCGCTTCGGTCTACGTGGCCATGAAGCCTGCACCCTGGAAGAAGTCGGCCAGGAGATAGGGCTCACCCGCGAGCGAGTCAGGCAGATCCAGGTCGAGGCGCTCAAGCGGTTGCGCGAGATCTTCGAGCGCAACGGCCTGTCCAGTGAATCGCTGTTCTGAACGCGTCTAGCTGAATCTCAGCCAAACGGAGCCCGGATTTATCCGGGCTTTTTTCTGCGTGTTGTTGTAAGCCCTGGCTTACAGTCCGCGTAAGCATGTATCGCTTGGCGCTGCCGGAAAGCACCGCTTGCGCAGCCTGAATAATAGCCAAGTGCTTGCTGGATAACGCTTTTCTGTTTCGAGCGGCGTGCAGAGCGCGCTCGCAGTGACCGACCGTGGCAGATTGCCAGCTTTCGGCAGAAGCGTACTATCGGCGCTGTGTCTGGGACGACGCGGATCGGCAGGAAGCGGATCGGGATCACCTCGGGACGAGGTTCACCAGGAAGGTGACAGGATTACAGGGACAGGGACGAAGGGGGCGGAGCGATCCGCCCCCTTTTTTTTGGCCTGGATTTTCCAGGCGCGGCCTAGCGCTCGAGCTGGGCGAGCTTACCGGTCTTGCCATCCCATTCGGCGGCGTCGGGCAGGGCTTCCTTCTTCTCGGTGATGTTCGGCCAGATGTTGGCCAGCTCACTGTTGAGTTCGATGAAGGCTTCCTGGCCGGCCGGTACCTCGTCTTCCGAGAAGATCGCCTGGGCCGGGCATTCGGGTTCGCACAGGGCGCAGTCGATGCACTCGTCCGGGTGAATCACCAGGAAGTTGGGGCCTTCGTAGAAGCAGTCCACCGGGCAGACTTCCACGCAGTCGGTATATTTGCATTTGATGCAGTTGTCAGTGACGACGAAGGTCATCTGCTCGTTCTCCTCAGGCTAAGGCGGCGGATTCTAGCAGCATTGCCGGAACCCTCGTATCCGTTAACTCAGATACGCTTTTTCCATTCGTAGATAAGCTCCAGGGCCCGTCTGGGTGTGAGGTCGTCCGGCTGCAGGCGTTCCAGTTCCTCGATGAGAGGATGGGCGGCGCTGGCGAACAGATCGGCCTGTAGCGGACGGTCTTTGACCGGCGCGCTCACCGGCAGGGGTGCCCCTACCTCACCGTTGAAACTGGCCGCTTCCAGGCGGGCCAGATGCTCCCGCGCGCGCAGGATGACGTCCTCCGGTACCCCGGCCAGTTGGGCCACGGCCAGGCCATAGCTCTGGCTGGCCGGACCGGGCAGCACATGGTGCAGGAAGACGATGCGGTCGTTGTGCTCGGTGGCGTTGAGGTGGACGTTGGCCACGCTCGGCTGGCCCTCCGGCAGCACGGTCAGCTCGAAGTAGTGGGTGGCGAACAGCGTCCAGGCGCGCAGGCGCGCCAGTTGCTCGGCGGCGGCCCAGGCCAGGGACAGGCCGTCGAAGGTACTGGTGCCGCGGCCGACTTCGTCCATCAGCACCAGGCTGTGCTCGCTGGCGTTGTGCAGGATGTTGGCGGTCTCGCTCATCTCCACCATGAAGGTGGAGCGGCCACCGGCCAGGTCGTCGCTGGAGCCGATGCGGGTGAAGATGCGATCCACCAGGGACAGCTCGCAACTCGCCGCCGGAACGAAGCTGCCGACGTGCGCCAGCAGCACGATCAGCGCGGTCTGGCGCATGTAGGTGGACTTGCCGCCCATGTTCGGACCGGTGATCACCAGCATGCGGGTGTCGTTGTCGAGGGTGACGTCGTTGGCGACGAAGGGCGTTTCCAGCACCTGCTCCACCACCGGGTGACGACCCTGGCCGATCTTCAGGCAGGGCTCCGCGACGAAGCGCGGCTTGTTCAGGTCCAGGTTGAGGGCGCGCTCGGCGAAGTTGGCCAGGACGTCCAGTTCGGCCAGGGCCGCGGCGCTGTCCTGCAAGGGCGCCAGGTGACCGATGAGTTCTTCCAGCAGCGCCTCGTAGAGGGCCTTTTCCCGCGCCAGGGCGCGGCTCTGGGCCGACAGCGCCTTGTCTTCGAAGGCCTTGAGCTCCGGGGTGATGAAGCGCTCGGCGCCCTTGAGGGTCTGGCGGCGGATGTAGTCGGCGGGTGCCGACTCGGCCTGGCGGCTGGGAATCTCGATGAAATAGCCGTGGACGCGGTTGTAGCCGACCTTGAGGCCTTGCAGACCGGTGCGGGCCTTTTCGCGGGCCTCCAGATCCATGAGGAACTGACCGGCGTTTTCGCTCAGGGTCTGCAGCTCGTCCAGCTCGCTGTCGTAGCCGCGCTTGATGACGCCGCCGTCGCGGATCACCGCCGGCGGATTGTCGAGGATGGCGCGGGCCAGGGTCGCAGCCAGTTCCGGATAGGTCTGGATGCTCTTGGCCAGGTCGAGCAGGTGCGGGGCGATCATCTGCGTCAGCCCCTCCTGCAGCGCCGGCAGCGCGGCCAGGGCGTCTCTCAGGCGCGCGAGGTCGCGCGGGCGGGCGTTGCGCAGGCCGATGCGGGCGAGGATGCGCTCCAGGTCGCCGATATCCTTGAGCTGCGGCTGCAGCGATTCGAAGCGATAGCCCTCCAGCAGGCAGGTGATGGCGTCCTGGCGGGCTTCGATGATGGCGCGATTGCGCAGTGGGCGATTCAGCCAGCGGGTCAGCAGACGACTGCCCATGGCGGTCTGGCAGCGGTCCACCACCGACTGCAGGGTGTTGTCGCGGCCCCCGGCCAGGTTGACGTCCAGCTCCAGGTTACGACGGCTGGCGCCGTCGAGGATGACGGTGTCGTCCAGGCGCTCGTGCCGGAGGCTGCGCAGGTGCGGCAGGGCGGTGCGCTGGGTTTCCTTGGCATAGGCCAGCAGGCAACCGGCGGCGCCGAGGGCCAGGCCCAGCTTGTCGCAGCCGAAGCCCTTGAGATCACCGGTGCCGAATTGCTGGCAGAGACTCTTGAGCGCCGAATCGCAGTCGAAGTCCCAGGGCGCGCGGCGACGGACGCCGCGGCGCTTCTCGGCGGGCAGGCCGGCAGGCCAGTCGTCGGGGATCAGCAGCTCGGCGGGATTGAGGCGATCCAGCTCGGCCAGCAGGGTCTCCCAGCCGGCCAGTTCCTGCACGGTGAAGCGGCCGCTGGCGATGTCCAGCACGGCCAGGCCGAACAGGCGCTCGTCGCCCAGCACGGCGGTCAGCAGGTTGTCGCGGCGCTCGTCCAGCAGCGCTTCGTCACTGACGGTGCCGGGAGTGATGATGCGCACCACCTGGCGTTCCACCGGGCCCTTGCTGGTGGCGGGGTCGCCGATCTGCTCGCAGATCACCACCGATTCGCCGAGCTTGACCAGCTTGGCCAGGTAGCCTTCGGCGGAGTGGAAGGGGATACCGGCCATGGGGATGGACTTGCCGGCCGAGGCGCCGCGGGCGGTCAGGGTGATGTCGAGCAACTTGGCGGCACGCCGGGCGTCGTCATAGAACAGCTCGTAGAAATCGCCCATGCGATAGAACAGCAGCTGTTCGGGATGCTGATGCTTGATCTTGAGGTACTGCTGCATCATGGGCGTGTGCGCGGAGAGATCGCTCATGCGGGTGTTTCGATCCGGTTGCCTGTGGATAGCCGCGTATTGTCCACCAACTGGCGGCGTTTGTCGGCCCCGCTCGGCTCAGGGCAGCGGTATCAGGCCTGCGGCCCTTGTCCACGGGCGGCCAGCAGCAGATCGATGCGGGCCATCAGCCGTTCCAGGGTGAAGGGCTTGGCCAGCACCTCGACATCCGGAACGGGCAAGGACTCGCCGGGCAGGTTGGCCTCGGCATAGCCGGTGATCAGCAGGGTCATCAGACCCGGGCGGCGTTCCCGGGCCAGGGCGGCGAGCTGGCAGCCACTCAGCCCGCCCGGCAGGCCGACATCGGCAATCAGCAGGTCCAGCGGGATGTCCGATTCCAGTATCTGCAGCGCCGCGGCGGCATCGGTCGCCTCCAGGGTATGGATGCGATGTTCGCGCAGGGCTTCGTCCACCAGCATGCGCACCAGGGGTTCGTCGTCCACCACCAGGACCGTCATGCCGTCGGGATAGCGCAGCGCTGGAGCCGGCGGCGTCTCCACCGACGGCGCTGAAGACTCCACCAGGCGCGGCAGATAGAGGGTCACGGTGGTGCCTTGGCCAGGTGCCGAGGCGATATAGGCGACCCCGCCGGACTGCTTGGCGAAGCCATAGATCATCGACAGGCCAAGCCCGGTACCCATGCCCACCGGCTTGGTGGTGAAGAAGGGATCGAAGGCTCGTGCCAGTACCGCGGGCGGCATCCCGGAGCCGGTATCGAGCACCGCCAGGGTCACATAGTCGCCAGCCGGCAATTCCAGCGCCGCAGCCTGGGCCTCGTTGAGCCGGCGATTGGCGGTGACGATGCGCAACATTCCGCCCTCGGGCATGGCATCCCGGGCGTTGATGCACAGGTTGAGCAGGGCGTTCTCCAGCTGATGGGGATCGCACAGGGTGAGATTCACCGCCTCCGCCAGTTCGATATGGATCTCGACCTGGGGACCGACCGAGCGGCGGATGAGTTCTTCCATGCCCAGCACCAGGGCATTGGTCTGGGTAGCCGCGGGATCCAGCGCCTGGCGGCGGGAAAAGGCGAGCAGGCGGTGGGTCAGGGCCGCAGCGCGCTCGGCAGCACCCTTGGCGCCACTGGCATAGCGTTCGAGATCGGTGAAGCGGCCCTGTTCGAGTCTCAGACTGAGCATGTCCAGGCTGCCGATCACGCCGGTCAGCAGGTTGTTGAAGTCATGGGCGATGCCTCCGGTCAGCTGGCCCACGGCTTCCATCTTCTGGCTCTGGCGAAGCTGTTCCTCGGTCTGGCGCAGGGCCTCCTGTTGCTCGCGGATGGCCGTGACTTCACGCACCGCGGCGTAGATGAGGCCGTCCTGCAGCACCGCATTCCACGACAGCCAGCGATAGCCGCCCGCGCGATGGCGATAGCGATTCTCGAAGCCGAACACCGGTTCACCGAGCTTGAGGCGCTCCAGCGCCGCCTCGGTGCGGGCGCGATCCTCGGCGTGGACAAAGGCCGTGAAGGGCTCGTGGTGCAGTTGCTCGGCGCTCCAGCCCAGGGTGCTGGTCCAGGCCGGATTGAGGTCCAGCAACTGGCCTTCCAGGCTGGCCGTGCAGAGCAGGTCGGGGCTGGCCTGCCAGATCAGGTCGCGCTGCCGGGTACGCAGGGTCACCTCTGCGCCGAGATTGCCGGCGAAGCGATAGAGCGACTCCAGGCTGCGGCGCTGGGCCGCGCAGACCATTGCCATGATCACGTTGACCAGCACGAACAGCGCATGGGACACCCAGCGCTCGGAGAACAGCGCGAAATAGGCCGGCGTCTTGACGAAAAGGGTCTCGGCCAACAGCACCGACAACAGGGTGGCGAAGATGCCGGGACCCAGGCCGAACCAGAAGGCCGCGGCCATGATGAAGGGAATAAACAGCAGATAGGGCAGGCTGTCGATGCCCAGGCTCAGGCGAATCCCGGCCGCGATGGCGATCAGCAGGGTAGCGCCCAGATAGCGCAACGGAGCCGGGGTCTCCCGCGGGACCAGCTTGAGCAGCCGGCCGAGCAGGGTATGGGTGGCAATGGGCACTGACGCTAGACCTCGGGGCGCTGATCGCTCACGGTATCGAACGGGTCACGACCGGCAGGCCGGATCAGGTGCCCTCGTGCCGCTCGAATTCCTCGACCGCGCGTACCACGCCCGCATTGTCCGCCGCCGTGCTGCGGGCCTGGCGCTCGAAGGCGGTGGCCAGCTCATTGACCAGTTGCAGCAGACGCGGGATGTCGCCGCTACGTTCGGCATCGGCGGCCTGCTCGCGCACGCGGTTGACGAAGGCTTGGGGATCGTCGAAGGCGGTCATGGGGCGTTCTCCGTTGTTATGGTACTTGTCTGACCACAAATCACGGCCAAGACTCACTCGCGCCGCGTCCAGGCCTGCGGATTGACCAGATTCGCCGGCCGCTGACCGCCCAGGGCGGCCAGCAGGTTGTCCACCGCGCAACAGGCCATGGCCTCGCGCGTCTCGTGGGTCGCCGAGCCCAAGTGCGGCGTGGGCACCACGTTGGGCAGCTGCAGCAGGGGCGAGTCCGGCGCCACGGGTTCGCGATCGAAGACGTCCAGGCCCGCTCCACGCAGCCGGCCTTCCTGCAGGGCGGCGATCAGGGCGGCTTCGTCGATGACCGGGCCGCGCGAGACGTTGATCAGGATGGCGTGGGCCGGCAATCGGACCAGTTCGGCAGCACCGAGCAGGTGATGGGTCTCGTCGCTCAGGGGCACGGTGACACAGAGGAAGTCGCAGCTCGCCAGCAACTCGGGCAGCGGCAGGAAGCGTGCGCCAAAGCGCTCGTCCACCTCGGGCTTGGCGGCGTGGGCGGTGTAGTTGACCTGCATGCCGAAACCCAGGTGGGCGCGGCGGGCGATGGCCTGGCCGATGCGGCCCATGCCCACCAGGCCCAGGGTCTTGCCATGGACGTCGCAACCGAAATGCGCCTCGCCCAGACTGGCTTGCCACTGGCCGGCGCGGACCCAGTCCGCCAGTTCGACGATGCGCCGCGCGGTGGCGAGCAGCAGGGCGAATGCGGCATCGGCGACGCTTTCGGTGAGCACATCCGGGGTGTTGCAGAGCAGGATGCCGCGCCGCTCCAGATAGGGCAGGTCATAGCTGTCGAAGCCGACCGAGACACTGGCGATGGCCTCCAGCTGGGGGGCCAGGTCCAGCAGTTCGGGCGTCAGCTTGAAGCTGGAGCCGAGCAGCCCCTGGGCTTCGGGCAGGCGTTCGCGCAGGCGGGCCTCACCGCCCGGCGCCTTGACGTCGACGTATTCCAGGTCGAAGGCCTCGTCCAGGCGCGCGGTCAGCGCCGGCGACAGGGCCTTGTAGTGGATCACCTTCTTTTTCATGGACAGCGCTTCCTCTAGTGACTGGTGGCGGGCTTGAGCGCCGCGGCGCGGGTGACCGGTTCCTGGCGCAGCAGCAGGGTCAGGACCACGGCCACCAGCAGGGCGCCGCCCATGAAGCCGAAGGACGCCCCGGGGCCGCCGGTCACGCCGTTGAGATAGCCCACCAGGTAGGAGCCGGCAAAGGAGCCCAAAGCGCCCATGCTGTTGATCAGCGCCATTGCACCGCCGGCGACGTTGCCGGGCAGGATTTCCGGAACGATGGCGAAGAAGGGGCCGTAGGGGGCGTACATGCAGGCACCGGCGATCACCAGCAGGGCATAGGACCACCAGAAGTGCTGGGTGCCGAGGGCGAAGGAACCGAGGAAGGCCAGGGCGGCGATGAGCAGCGGCGGCCAGACGAACAGCTTGCGATTCTGCATGCGGTCCGAGGCCCAGGACACGCCGAGCATGGCCAGTACCGCGGCCAGATAGGGCAGCGAGGACAGCCAGCCGGCCTGAACGATGTCCAGGTGGGCGCCCTGGCGCAGGATCGACGGCAACCAGATGACGAAGCCATAGACGCCGATGCTCCAGCAGAAATACTGCAGCGACAGCAGGATGACCTTGGGCGAGCGGAAGGCTTCGGCGTAGTTCTTGACCGGCTTCATACCCTGCTGCTCGGCCTTCAGCGCTTCTTCCAGGCGGGCCTTTTCGTCAGCGGCGAGCCACTTGGCATCCTTGGGCCGCTCGGCGGCCAGGCGCCACCAGATAAAGGCCCAGATCACCGCCGGCAGGCCTTCGATGATGAACATCCAGCGCCAGTCCAGAGCGTGGATCAGATAGCCCGAGACCACCGACATCCAGAGGATGGTCACCGGATTGCCGAGGATCAGAAAGGTGTTGGCCCGCGAACGCTCGCGCTTGGTGAACCAGTGGCAGAGATAGACCAGCATCGCCGGCATCACCGCCGCCTCGACCACCCCGAGCAGAAAGCGGATGGCGATCAGCAGGGTGACGTTGGGCACCAAGCCGGTGAGGGTGGCCAGGCCACCCCAGGCGATCAGGCTCCAGAAGATCAGCCGCTTGACGCTGCGCTTCTCGGCATAGATGGCGCCGGGCACCTGGAAGAAGAAGTAGCCGAGAAAGAACAGCGCACCGAGCAGCGAGGACATCGCCGGGGTGATGCCCAGGTCGTCGGCCATGCCCGAGGCGGCGGCGAAGCCGTAGTTGGCCCGGTCGAGATAGGCCAGGCTGTAGGTGATGAAGACCACCGGCATCAGATACCACCAGCGGCGTGGAGCGAGAGGGGAAGCGTTCATGGGGTCACCTGCTTGATTGTTCTTGTCAGGGGGTTGGCGTCGATCAGGGGAGTTCGTGGCGGTAGGGCAGTCCTTCCATGTCACCGACCACCTGCACGGCGCGGGCGCCGATCCAGTTGCCGCGGGCGACGGCGGCGGCGACGTCGAGGCCGTCGAGCAGGGCGCTGACGAACCCGGTGGCGAAGCCATCGCCGGCGCCGACGGTGTCGACCACCTCGGCCACCGGTACGCCGGGGACCTCGCCCTCGGCGTCGGGCGTGCGCCAGTAGCCACCCTCGGGGCCGAGCTTGATGGCCACGGCCTTGGCGCCGCGATCCAGGTAGAAGGCGGCGATGTCCGCCGGGGTGTCGTAACCGGTCAGCAGTCGACCCTCGGCCAGGCCGGGCAGCACCCAGTCGGCCAGGGCGGCGAGGTCGTTGAGTTCGCGGCGCATCCGGTCTTCGCTGTCCCACAGCGACGGCCGCAGATTGGGGTCGAAGGAGATGCTGCGGCCGGCGTCGCGCATGGCCTGCAGCAGGTGGTGGCTGAAGGCGCGGGCGCTGGGCGACAGCGCCGGCGGAATACCGGTGGCATGCAGATGACGCGCCTGCAGCAGGCTGGGGTCGAAGTCTTCCTCGATGTTGAGGTGGCTGGCCGCCGAGCCGCGGCGGAAGTATTCCACCACCGGATCGCTGCCATCGACGGCACGGGACTTCAGCTGGAAACCGGTAGGGTGCCGGGGATCGACGGTGAGGCGGCGGCAGTCCAGCCCCTCGGCTTCGAGACTGGCCCGCACGAAGCGGCCGAAGGAGTCATCGCCCACCCGCGACAGCCAGGCGACCTTGAAACCCAGGCGGCTCAAGCCGATGGCCACGTTGTTGTCGGCACCGGCGATGCGCTTGCCGAACTGGCCGACCGTGGCCAGCTCGCCCGGCGTCTCGGCGACGAACATGGTCATGGTTTCGCCAAAGGCGAGGATGTCGATGTCAGCCATGCCGGCGTTCCTCCCGGGCCTGCCCATCCAGGGTGCGCAGGGCTGCCACCTGGCGGCGACTCTCGGCCAGCAGGTCCGCTCCCATCAGCGGAAATTCGATGGCGCGGCGCAGGCCGCTGGGGAAGTGCCCCATCAGTCCCTGCCAGGCCAGCAGGTCGGCGGCTTCCGGCGGCACGGCGTGCAGGCCACCGGCGCGTCGGCGCACCGCCTTGCAATGCAGGTAACGAACGTCCGGACCGAGCAGGCGGGCGGCCTGCAAGGGATCTTCGTCCTGCCAGCGCCAGTTGCCGACGTCGAAGGTCAGCCCCACCGGCAGCTGGGCTGCCCGAGCCGCCTGAGTGAAGGCGCGCAGTGGCTCGACCCGGCCGCCCTGGGCGGTCTGGTCGTTTTCCACCAGCAGCTGCGGACCAGCGCCGGTCAGCAGGCTGGCGAGCGCCGCCAGATCGGCCGCCGGGCGGTAGTGCCCGAGGGATACCTTGAGCGTATCGGCGCCCAGCAGGCGGGCTTCCGCGAGGGCTTCGGGCAGACGCGGCGAGAGGGCTGCGCCTGCGTCGGGCCAGAGTTCGAGGGGGACCGAATAGACACAGCCCAGACCAGCCGCCTGGATGGCGGCGCCCAGGGCGGCGAAATCGGGCGCCTCGGTGAAGAGTTCGGCGCGGATTTCCACATGGGTGGCGCCGGCGGCGGCGATCAGGTCGAGCCAGGCGGCCTGACCTTGGGTACGGACCTCGTCGGCGCCAAAGGCCGAGGTGGTGATGGCGATCTCCGGTGGCATTGTTGTTCTCCTGAAACCGGTTTCAACAAAAGATGAGCAAAAGGGCGAAAGGTGCCTCTAGGTTCGAGCGCGAGTCGACTGACGGATGCGCAGCTCCGCACCGAAGGTCTGCTGCACCGGGGCGCTGCGATCCCCGTCGATACGCCGCTGCAACCGCTCGAAGGCGGCTATGCCCAGGGCATGGGTCGGCTGGGCCAGGGCGCTGATGCCGCCACCCACCAGGGGAAACCAGTCGAGGTCGTCGAGAGCGAGCAGGCCGAGGCGTTCGAACAGGGGTTCGCCCAGCGCCTGCAGCGCCAGGGTCGTCGCCAGGGTCGCCACGCCGTTGGCGCTGAGCAGCGCCTTGGGACCGGGACCGGGGCTGGCGAGGAAGGCGGCCAGCGCCCTCTGCAGGGCCAGGGCATCGTCGGCCTGGGCGCAATGCCCGCCACGACAGTCGGGGTGTTCGGCCAGGGCCGCATCGAAGGCCGTCAGCCGCTGGTGGCGGGAGCTGGTGCCGTCCAGGGGTTCGCTGACCAGCAGCAGGTCGCGATACCCCTGGCGCTGCAGGTGGGCCACGCCGTCGGCGATGGCCTGGTGGTTGTCGAGGCCGACCAGATCGGCCT
>NZ_JASCON010000027.1:0-59258 GCF_029959585.1 Pseudomonas sp. PS02302 | reverse complement strand
GCCATGGGCCGCTCCTGCACCTTCTAGGCACACCTGTAGGAGCGGCCCATGGCCGCGATAGCTCCAGTCCGAATCGAAGCCGCTCCAAGGCGCAGCTGGCCCTTCCTGCATCGATACCGGAAGGAGCCCTCATCAACCATCGATTCGTCCGCTGGCGTCTGGAGACGTAGCGTGGAAAACCGCGCAGCGTTTTCCACTGGTGGGCATCGCCGCTATCTGTGGACAAGGCTGCGCCGTTGTCCACGCTACGGGCTACGGGCTACGGGCTACGGGCTACGGGCGGTTCACGGCTCTGCAACCAGAACTTCCAGGCTGGCGAATCGCCCCGTTCAGCAGGGCGAACGCCAGTGCTGTGCAGTGGGTCGAGCCGCAGGGATGCGGCGAGAGGCCTAACCGGCCATGGAAGGCCCGTGTAGGCGACCCCGGAACGGCGCAGCCGCGACTGGCAAAAGTGAGTCGCCCGGATGGGCGAAACAAGATCCAGCAGCAGAACACGATAATCAGCTAGGGCACCAACAAGCTCTTTGGCATCACAACGTTGGGCTTCGACTATGGAGCCGTCTCAACCCAACCTACGTATCTACACCCCGATCGTCGCCAGAATGCTCGCCTGATAGGCCGCCACGAAGGTGTCGAAATCGCCCTGGGGCGCCGCCTCGATCTCCGCCTGCTCCTCCAGCGACTGGCGCGCCATCTGTGCATAGCCCTCGCGCTCGCCATCGTTCAGCGGGTGGCTGGCGAAATAGGCCGCATGGGCCTCGCTCTGGCGCAGGCCGAATTCGGCAAAGCTCTCGCCGCGTTCGCGCAACTCCTGCAGCACCCGCGCCGAGGGCGTGAGGCGGACGTCGGCGACCTTCTGCCGCTGTACCGCCACCGCCCGGCGATGGGCATCGCCGCCCAGGCTGGCGTCCAGGGTCTCGGCGCAGCGCTCGATCTGGTCGAGCATCTCCGCGGCCCAGTCGATCATGGTCACCGAGGCGCCATGGCGCTGCAGACGCAGACCGGGCTTGCGGCCTTCACGCACCACGCTGGCGAAGTTGTCGGTGCATTCGCGACACTCGCCGTTGAGTGGCGGGCTGCCTTCCAGGGCGCAATAGAGCAGGAAGGCGTCGAGGAACAGCGCGGTGGTGGTATCGATGCCCAGTGGCAGGAAGGGATCGATGTCCAGGCAGCGCACCTCGATGTACTGCACCCCACGCGCCATCAATGCCTGCACCGGCCGCTCGCCGCTGCGGGTGACGCGCTTCGGGCGGATGGTGGCGTAATACTCGTTCTCGATCTGCAGGATGTTGGTGTTGAGCTGCACCCACTCGCCGTTCTGATGCGTACCGATCTCCGCGTAGGGCGGGTAGGGCGTGCCCACCGCGCGTCTCAGACTCTCGGTGTAGGTGGTCAGGTCGTTGTAGTCCGGCGTCAGGCTGGCCTGGGCGTTGCTCTGGTAGCCCAGGTCGCTCATGCGCAGGCTGGTGGCATGGGGCAGGTACAGGGTCCGCTCGTCGAGGGTCTGCAACAGATGCGGCCGGCCACGCAGGAAGCCCGCGTCCAGCGCCGGCGAGGCGCCGAACAGGTACATCAGCAGCCAGCTGTAGCGGCGGAAGTTGCGGATCAGGGCGATGTAGCGGGCCGACTGGTAGTCGCGGGCATCGCGGGCGTCACCCTCCTGCTGGCGCAGCAGTTCCCACGCCGCTTCCGGCAGCGAGAAGTTGTAGTGGATGCCGGCGATGCACTGCATGGTGCGGCTGTAGCGCAGGGCCAGGCCGCGGCGATAGACGTGCTTGAGCCGGCCGATGTTGGAGCTGCCATAGTCGGCGATGGGGATCTCGTCCTCGGCCGGCAGCCGGCAGGGCATGGAACCGCTCCAGAGGCGCTCGCCGTCGAGTTCGGCGACCGCGGCGCGATGCACCCGGTCCAGGGCGTCCAGCACCTCGGGCGTGCGGGTGCCGGTGGGGGTGATGAATTCCAGCAGGGCCTCGGAATAGTCCGTGGTGATCTGCGGGTGGGTCAGGGCCGAGCCCAGCGCCTGGGGATGGGGACGCCGCGACAGGTCGCCACGGGCGTCCACCCGCAGGGTCTCGCGCTCGATGCCGTGCAGGCATTCGGTCAGGAGGGAGGGATCAGTGCCGAGCAGGGCCAGGCGGCGGGACAGGATATCGCTCAAGTTGACTTCCTTTGGCGGTACTCGCCCCGGGCAGGGTAGAAGAAACCGACTGAAATGAGGGTTGCCGGCCAGGGCCGACGCGGGGGCAGCAGTCACTGCTGCGGTCCGGGTTCAAGCCTCAGACCGCAACCCGCTCGGTTGGCTCCCAGCGTAGCTCAGGCGACGGCAAAGGGCGATATGCGCCGCTTCGCCGCCACCCGGCGGGGCCGGTCACAGACAGGCGAAGGTCGCCTGGGCCAGGGCGATCAGCTTGTCGCCCTGATGCACCTGGGCTTCCAGCACATGGGTCTTGCGGCCCGGGTGGATCACCCGGGCGCGGCAGACCAGTTCGCCGTCGCTGACGCCACGCACGTAGTTGACCTTGCACTCCAGGGTCACGCTGCCGGCCTGGCCGTCGAACAGACTGTGGCTGGCCTGGCCCAGGGCGGTGTCGATCAGCGAGAAGATGGCACCGCCGTGCAGCTTGCCGTGCAGGTTGATGAGCCTGTCCTGCACGCTCATGCGCACCTCGGACTCGCCACCCTCGGCCTTGTGGATGGTCATGCCCAGCAGGGTGCTGAAGGCGCTGTCCTTGCCTGCGAGAGAACCGCTCATACCTATTTCCTCAGTTGCTTGGCATTGGCGAACAGCGACGCCATGGCCTGGTTGGCCGGAGCCGGTTGATTCTGACGCGGTGCGCCCTTGTCGGCGCGGGGCTTGCCACCGTTGCCGCGGGCCTGACCGCCGGGCTTGCCGTTGACCTTCTCGCCGGGGGTGTCGCCCATGCGCATGGACAGGCCTACGCGATTGCGCGGCACGTCCACCTCCATCACCTTGACCTTGACGATGTCACCCGCCTTGACCACCTCATAGGGGTCCTTGACGAATTTCTCCGACAGCGCACTGATGTGCACCAAGCCGTCCTGGTGCACGCCGATGTCGACGAAGGCGCCAAAGTTGGTGACGTTGGTGATGACGCCCTCCAGCACCATGCCGGGCTTGAGGTCGGAGAGTTTCTCCACGCCGTCCTGGAACACCGCGGTCTTGAATTCCGGGCGCGGGTCGCGACCGGGCTTGTCCAGTTCCTGGAGAATGTCGGTCACCGTCGGCAGACCGAAGCTCTCGTCGGTGAATTTCTTCGGATCCAGGCGCTTGAGAAAGGCCGAGTCGCCGATCAGCGAGCGGATGTCACGGCCGGTGTCGGCCGCGATGCGCTGCACCAGCGGATAGGTCTCCGGGTGCACCGCCGAGGCATCCAGCGGATTGGCGCCGCTCATGACGCGCAGGAAGCCGGCGGCCTGCTCGAAGGTCTTCTCGCCCAGGCGCGGCACCTTTTTCAGCGCCTCGCGGGTGGCGAAGGCACCATTGGCGTCGCGGAACTGCACGATGTTCTGCGCCAGGGTCGCGTTGAGACCGGAGATCCGCGCCAGCAGGGCGGCGGAGGCGGTATTCACGTCCACGCCCACGGCGTTCACGCAGTCTTCCACCACGGCGTCCAGGCTGCGCGCCAGCTTGAGCTGGGAAACATCGTGCTGGTACTGGCCGACGCCGATGGACTTGGGCTCGATCTTCACCAGCTCGGCCAGCGGATCCTGCAGGCGGCGGGCGATGGACACGGCGCCACGCAGGGAGACGTCCAGGTCGGGGAATTCCCGGGCGGCGAGTTCCGATGCCGAGTACACCGAGGCGCCGGCTTCGCTGACCATCACCTTGGTCAGGCCCAGGCCCGGGTACTTGCTGATCAGCTCGCCGGCCAGCTTGTCGCTCTCGCGGCTGGCGGTACCGTTGCCGATGGCGATCAGATCCACGCCATGCTTGGTGCAGAGCACGCCGAGGGTGGCCAGGGTCTGGTCCCACTGATTGCGCGGCGCATGGGGATAGACCGTGTCGGTGGCCAGCAGCTTGCCGGTGGCATCCACCACGGCGACCTTGCAGCCGGTGCGCAGACCCGGGTCCAGTGCCAGGGTGGTGCGCGGACCGGCCGGCGCGGCGAGCAGCAGATCGTGCAGGTTGCGGGCGAAGACCGCGATGGCCTCTTCCTCGGCCTTTTCGCGCAACTCGCCGAGCAGATCGGTTTCCAGGGAGGTATAGAGCTTGACCTTCCAGGTCCAGCGCACCACCTCGGCCAGCCATTTGTCCGCGGCGCGGCCCTGGTTCTTCAGGCCGAAGTGCGCGGCGATCAGTCCTTCGCAGGGATGGGCGATGCCCGGGCCTTCTTCGCCGAGCTTGAGCGCGGCGCTGAGGATGCCTTCGTTGCGGCCCCGGAAGATCGCCAGGGCGCGATGCGACGGCACCGACTTGAAGGACTCGTCATGCTCGAAGTAGTCGCTGAACTTGGCGCCTTCGGTCTCCTTGCCCGGCACCAGGCGCGCGCTGAGGATGGCGTCCTGCTGCAGGACGCCGCGCAGTCGCGCCAGCAGGTTGGCGTCCTCGGCGAAGCGTTCCATGAGGATGTACTTGGCGCCTTCCAGGGCGGCCTTGGTGTCCGCCACGCCCTTGTCCGCATCGACATAGGCGGCCGCCTCGGTCTCCGGGGTCAGGGTCGGATCCTGCAGCAGGGCATCGGCCAGCGGGCCGAGGCCGGCTTCCAGGGCGATCTGGCCCTTGGTGCGGCGCTTCTGCTTGTAGGGCAGGTAGAGGTCTTCCAGGCGCGTCTTGGTGTCGGCCAGATTGATCTCGCGGGCCAGTTCGGGGGTCAGCTTGCCCTGCTCCTCGATGGAGGCCAGCACCGCGCCGCGGCGGTCTTCCAGCTCGCGCAGATAGCGCAGCCGCTCTTCGAGATGACGCAGCTGGGTGTCGTCCAGGCTGCCGGTGACTTCCTTGCGATAACGGGCGATGAAGGGCACGGTCGACCCTTCGTCGAGCAGGGCCACGGCGGCGGCGACCTGTTGCGGGCGGGCGCCGAGCTCTTCGGCGATGCGGCTATTGATATCCATCGGGCTACCTGGCTTGCACGAGAAAAAGCGGGCCGCAGTATACCTGAGCCCGCCGGGGCCCTGCCTCCCGTGCCTGCGCCGCCGCCCCAGCGCGGGCAAAATCTGCTAACAATGGCCCAATGCCGCGGTCGGATGGCCTACGGCATAATCCAGTGCTAGATCACAAGGAGATATTATGAGCACCCCCGTTGCCCCGGAAGGTGAAAAGATCCTGGTCGTCGATGACGACGCCCGGCTGCGCCGCCTCTTGGAGCGTTTTCTGGCCGAGCAGGGTTATCGCGTACGCACGGTCGAAAGTGCCGAACAGATGGACCGCCTGCTGGCCCGCGAGGTCTTCAACCTGGTCGTGCTGGACCTGATGATGCCCGGCGAAGACGGCCTGTCCGCCTGTGGCCGACTGCGCGAGAGCGGCAATCGCATTCCCATCATCATGCTGACCGCCAAGGGCGACGAAGGCAGCCGCATCCAGGGGCTCGACCAGGGCGCCGACGATTACCTGGCCAAACCCTTCAACCCGCTGGAGCTGGTAGCCCGGATCAAGGCCGTGCTGCGCCGTCAGGCCCCGGTGGTACCCGGCGCTCCTGCCGGTACCGACGAGGTGGTGACCTTTGGCGACTACGCCCTGCACCTGGCCACCCGCGAACTCAAGCGCGGCGAAGAGACCCACATGCTCACCACCGGCGAATTCGCCGTGCTCAAGGCACTGGTCGACCACGCCCGCGAGCCGCTGACCCGCGACAAGCTGATGAATCTGGCCCGCGGTCGCGAATGGGATGCCCTGGAGCGCTCCATCGACGTGCAGATCTCGCGCCTGCGCCGGATGATCGAACCCGATCCGTCCAAGCCGCGCTACATCCAGACCGTCTGGGGCGTGGGCTACGTCTTCGTGCCGGACGGCGCCGGCAAGTAAGGCAGGTAGCCGGGGCATCGCGCCCCGGCTAGGGGTGGCTCAGGCGAACAGTCCCTGGTGCACGCCCACCAGCAGGAAAATCCCCAGCAGCGCGCGATAGATGATGAAGGGCCAGGTCGAGAAGCGTTCCAGAAAGCGCATCAGGCCCCAGATCGCGGCAAAGGCCGACAAACTCGCCACCAGCAATCCCACCAGCAGCAGCGACCAGGCTTCGGCCGGGATGTGCGCGTGCCAGAGCACCACCAGCTCCTTGAGTCCGGCCAGGGCGATGGCCGGCAGGCCGAGCAGGAAGGAGAAGCGCGCGGCTTCCTCGCGACGCAGATTGAGGAACATGGCCGCGGTCAGGGTCGAACCGGAACGGGACACGCCCGGAATCAATGCGCCCACCTGGGCGATCCCCACGATCAGCGCATCGCGCAGGCGCATCTGCGAGATGTCTCTGTTGTGTCGGCAGACCCGTTCCGCCAGCGCCAGCAGGGCGGCCATCGCCAGGCAGGCGTAGCCGATGACGCTGAGGCCCCGCAGCGGCGAGTCGCAGGCATTGAGCAGGGGCGCCAGCAGGAGGCCGGCGATGCAGATGGGAATGGTCGCCAGTACGATCATCATCGCCAGCAGGAAGTCCGGGCTATCGAAGTTACGCTGGCGTACCGCGGCCAGGCTGCCGCGGGTCACGCCGCTGACATCGCGCCAGAAATAGCTGATCACCGCCGCCAGTGCCGCCATCTGCATGGCGGCGGAAAAGGCCGAGCCGGGATCGCGCCAGCCGAGCAGGGCGGGAACCACCCGCATGTGCGCCGTGGACGAAATGGGAAGCAGCTCGGTGATACCCTGCACCACGCCAAGAAAGGCGATCTGCGCGTAGCTGAGCGAGGCGAAGCCGATGTCCAGGCCGGTCTGGCAGATGTCGGACACGAGAGAACTCCAGGTTGAAGGGAAGAAATGGACGAGCAAATGTATCCGAATGTGTCCGCGTCGGGTTGCCTATCTGGACCCTGCAATCCCAGAGGTTGTGATGGCTTTCGCGCCGTTTTGCGCGGAAATCCTGGTCGATGAAGGCGCCCGGCTGGTTTCCCCAGAGTTTCTTCGCCCGCTCGCTGTGGATGGTCCTGCTCGCGGTGCTGTTTTCCAAGGCGCTGACCCTGGTCTATCTGCTGCTCAATGAGGACGTTCTGGTCGATCGTCAGTACAGCCACGGCGCGGCCCTGACCCTCCGTGCCTACTGGGCCACCCCGGAAACCGAGCGGCCGCGCATCGCCCAGGCCGCCGGCCTGCGCTACGAGTCTCCCGAGACCGTGCCGGCCGGGGAATACCACTGGCCCTACAGCGAGATCTTCGAGCGCCAGATGAAGCAGGAGCTGGGCGAGGAGACCGAGGTGCGGGTGCGGGTCCAGCATGGTCCGGCCATGTGGGTCCTGGCGCCCTCCCTGGGGCCGGACTGGATCAAGATCCCGCTCATGGCCCATCCCTTGCGCGGGCAGCATATCTGGAGCGTGCTGGGCTGGTTTTTCGCCATCGGCCTGCTGTCCACCGGCGCCGCCTGGGTCTTCGTGCGCCAGCTCAACCAGCCCTTGCGGCGCCTGGTGAATGCCGCCCGCGAGCTGGGCAAGGGCCGCAGCGTGCGACTGCCGGAGACCGATGCCCCGAGCGAGATTCAGGATGTCTACCATGCCTTCAACCAGATGGCGGAAGACGTCGAGCAGGCCGGTCGCGAACGCGAACTGATGCTGGCCGGGGTCTCCCATGACCTGCGCACGCCCCTGACCCGCCTGCGCCTGGCGGTGGAGCTGATGCCACCGGCCGAGCGCGAAGAGGCCGAGGACATGATCCGCGACATCGAGGACATGAACGCCATCCTCGATCAGTTCCTCGCCTTCGTCCGCGACGGTCGCGACGAGCCGCAGGAGCTCACCAATATCAACGAACTGGCCCGCCAGGTGGTGGCGCCCTACAACCAGGAGACGGAGCGGGTACGGCTGATGCTGGACGTCCTGCCGCCCCTGCCGGTACGCCGCATTTCCTTCAAGCGGCTGCTGACCAACCTGGTGGAAAACGCCCTGCGCCATGGCGGCGGTGGCGGTATCGAGGTGGTCGGGCAGGTCGCGGGCTCCGCCACGGCGCCCTATGTTGCCCTGAGCGTGATGGATCGCGGTCCCGGCATAGATCCCAAGGACCTGCAGGACATCTTCAATCCCTTCACCCGCGGCAATCGTGCCCGCACCGTCAGCGGTTCCGGGCTGGGCCTGGCTATCGTCAAGCGCATCGCCGCCCAGCACGGCGGCAGCGCCGAGCTGCGCAATCGCGAAGGTGGCGGGGTGGAAGCCCGGGTACTGTTGCCCCTGGGCCTGCTGCTCCCGCGCAGCGCCAGCTGATACCGGATCCTGCTGCTGTGGCCTGTAGGAGCGGCCCATGGCCGCGATAGCGAAGCGATCGCGGCATCCGCCTGACGTGCGACCCATCGATCAAGGGATAGGTTGGGCTAAGCGCTAGCGAAGCCCAGCAGCTCCTCAAGGCAGAAGCCTCAGCCCTTGCCCTTGGTCCGCGTCAGCCCCGGCTCGGCGTTCTTCTCCAGGTATTCGATGATGATCCCGGCCACGTCCTTGCCGGTGGTCTGCTCGATGCCTTCCAGACCGGGCGAGGAGTTGACCTCCATCACCAGCGGGCCGTGGTTGGATCTGAGGATGTCCACCCCGGCCACGCTCAGGCCCATGGCCCGGGCCGCGCGCAAGGCGGTCATGCGTTCCTCCGGGGTGATCTTGATCAGGCTGGCGGTACCGCCGCGATGCAGATTCGAGCGAAATTCCCCCGGCGCCGCCTGGCGCTTCATCGCGGCGATCACCTTGTCACCGACCACGAAGCAGCGGATGTCCGCGCCACCCGCCTCGCGGATGTATTCCTGCACCATGATGTTCTGCTTGAGCCCCATGAAGGCTTCGATCACCGATTCGGCCGCCTTCTCGGTTTCGCACAGCACCACCCCGATGCCCTGGGTACCTTCCAGTACCTTGATCACCAGGGGGGCGCCATTGACCATCTGGATCAGGTCCGGCACGTCATCCGGCGAGTGGGCGAAGCCGGTCACCGGCAGGCCGATGCCCTTGCGCGAGAGCAGCTGCAGGGACCGCAGCTTGTCGCGCGAACGGCTGATGGCCACGCTCTCGTTGAGCGGAAAGACGCCCTGCATCTCGAATTGGCGCAGCACCGCGCAGCCATAGAAGGTCACCGAGGCACCAATGCGCGGGATGACCGCATCGAAGCCTTCCAGCGGTTTGCCGCGGTAGTGGATCTGCGGCTTGTGGCTGGCGATGTTCATGTACGCGCGCAGGGTGTCGACCACGACCACCTCATGGCCGCGGCTGACGCCGGCTTCGACCAGGCGCCGGGTGGAATACAGATTGGGGTTACGCGAGAGGACGGCGATTTTCATGGGGCACCGGAAGCCGGAGTAAGGGACAACTGGGGTTTGTCTTGCGCATAGGAGACGGCCGGATTCACCAGCAGGCCACCATCGATCAACGCCTTGGAGCCGAGCAGCATGCGATAGCGCATGCTCTTGCGGCAGGCCAGGGTGAATTCCACCGGCCACTGGCACTCGCCCAGGGCCAGCAGGGTACGGATGACATAACGGGTCTGGGCGATGCCATTGGAGCTGCGAATGGTCTTCTTCGCCACCAGGGGTGCTTCGCAATGGCGATGCCGGGACTGAACCAGTGTCCCCAGGTGCACGGTGAATCTCACCCAGCGCTCCTTGCCGCGCATGAACGGCTGAACCTCCGTCGCATGCAACGCCGAGGTACTGGCGCCGGTATCGATCTTGGCTCTCAGGCCCACCACACCCAGGTCGGGCAGGGCCACCCACTCACTCAGGCCGATAATGACCGGTTCGGCGGAATTGCTCATCGTTGCTCCTTGAAATCAGTGGCCTCCGCCTAAATGTTGCGGATCAACGAGCTGTTTGAAGGCTGGTTTGGCGAACAGATACCCCTGCATCAGCTCGATGCCGAGGTCACGCAGGCAATCGCGTTCGGCCACGGTCTCCACCCCTTCGGCGATCACCTGGGTACCCAGTTCGCGGCACATGACGATCAGGTTGCGCACGATGGTCCGTCGCACCTGGTCCCGGTCGATGTCGCGGATGAGCGCCATGTCGAGCTTGACCAGGTCCGGCTGGAATTCGGCCAGCAGCGTCAGGCCGGAATGACCGGCGCCGAAGTCGTCGATGGCGGTCTTGAAACCGAATTGCTGATACTCGCGCAGTATGTGCGTCAGGTGGTTGCTGGCCACGTGCTCGCTTTCCACGGTCTCGAAGATCAGCCGTTCCAGAGGAAAATCATGCTCGCGGGCAGCGGCCAGGGTGCTGCGAATGCACAGTTCCGGGCGGTAGACGGCGTTGGGCAGGAAGTTGATCGACAGACTCTCCTGCATGCCCAGGGCGGCTGCGGTGGCGATGGCCTTGGTCCGGCAAAGCTGGTCGAAGCGATAGCGGTTGCTGTCGGTCACCTGGTTGAGCACCGACGGCGCGCCTTCGCCGTTTGATCCGCGCACCAGTGCTTCCCGGGCGAAGACCGCGCTTTTGCCCAGATCCACGATGGGCTGATAGGCGAAGTCGAAGTCGAAGCCCAGGGGTTCCGACTGCTGGCATCCCTTGCAACGGGTCTGGCCAGTCAGATCGGAGGGAAAGAATGTGGTCATGGCTCTCCAGAGGCGCGCTTGCAGCGTCGGTCCGATGGTTTAGAGTTCTTGAGAAGAGTCTAAGACCCAACAGGGGGCTTTTTATTCGATGTATGCAGTAGATCACACTGAAGAACGGATGCGCCTCGATAAATGGCTATGGGCCGCGCGTTTTTTCAAGACCCGCGCGCTGGCCAAGGCGGCCCTGGAAGGCGGCAAGATCCAGTGCCGGGGCGAGCGCTGCAAGCCGAGCAAGGAGCCGCGCATCGGCGACGTCCTCACCATCCGTCAGGGCTATGACGAAAAGACGGTGGTGATCGTCGCCCTGTCGCAGAACCGCCGGGGTGCGTCCGAAGCTCAGCAGCTCTACACCGAGACGCCGGAAAGCCTCAAGGCACGCGAACAGGCCGCGGCCGCTCGCAAGGCCGGCAACCTCGGCCTGCAGACCGATGGCCGCCCCACCAAAAAGCAGCGTCGACAGATCCATCAGTTCCGCGAGTACGTCCATCCGTTCGGCGACTGAGTCGTCGCGCCTCGCCGGATCCTCTCAATGGCCAGGTCCGCTCGCCGGTCCTGGCGTGCGCCGTGAACGCCCGCTTCGCGGCCTCCTTCCTTATATAGGTAGTTCATGACTTCCCACGATTTCACCCAACGTTTCCTGTTCGACGAAACCGATGTCCGCGGCGAACTGGCTACCCTGGATCGCAGCTATGTCGAGGTCCTCGCCAAGCATGCCTATCCGGAGCCCGTGGCCCAGCTGCTGGGCGAGATGCTCGCGGCGGCCGCGCTGCTGTGTGGAACCCTCAAGTTCGAAGGGCTGCTGGTGCTGCAGGCGCGCTCCAGCGGGCCCATTCCGCTGCTCATGGTCGAGTGTTCCAGTGAGCGCGAGGTGCGCGGCATCGCGCGTTACGAAGAGGCCGAGATCACCGCCTCCGCCTCCTTGAGCGAACTCATGCCCGACGGCGTCCTGGCTCTCACCGTCGACCCGCGCCATGGTCAGCGTTACCAGGGTATCGTCCCGCTGGAGGGCGCGAATCTGGCTGAGTGCCTGTCCGGTTACTTCGCCACCTCCGAACAGCTGCCCACGCGTTTCTGGCTGAACGCCGATGGCCGCCGCGCCCGTGGCCTGCTGCTCCAGCAGCTGCCGCCGTCACGGATCAAGGATGCCCAGGCCCGCCAGGACAGCTGGGAGCACGTGGTCACCCTGGCCGATACCCTCACGGCCGAAGAACTGCTGGGTCTCGACAACGAAGTGATCCTGCACCGGCTGTTCCACGAGGAAAAGGTCCGCCTGTTCGACGAGCAGCCGGTGGCCTTCAGTTGCAGCTGCTCCCGTGATCGCGCGGCCAACGCCCTGATCAGCATGGGCCAGCCGGACGTCGAGAGTCTGCTCGCTGAACAGGACGGACACATTCGGGTAGATTGCCAGTTTTGCAATGAGCAGCAGGTATTCGACGCTGCCGATATCGCGCAGATTTTTGCGGGCGGCGGCACGCAAACCCCGGGAAATACCCGGCACTAGCCGTTGCAAAAGCCCGAAGGCTTTCTGGCATAATCCCGCAACGTGTAGTTCTGCCGTGTAAGAGCTACAAGCATGAGGAACGGCCCAGGGCCATGGGGAACGAAATGACGAAAGCCAACGTGTATACCGATATCAGCGTCGCGCAGTTAGTGGAAGAGTCCCTGCGACGTGGCGAAGGAGAGCTGGCCGCCAATGGCTCGCTGGTCGTCAAGACGGGGCATCGCACGGGGCGTTCGCCGGTAGATCGCTTTATCGTCGAGGAAGCCTCCACGCGCGATGCCATCCACTGGGGGCCGATCAACCGTGCCTTCCCGGAGGACAAGTTCGCGCCGCTGTGGGAGCGCGTCAGCGCCTACCTGGACGAGCGTGATCAATTCGTCTCCCACGTGCATGTAGGCGCCGATGTAGAGCACTACCTGCCCGTCGTCATGCGTACCGAGACCGCCTGGCACAACCTCTTCGGCCGCTGCCTGTTCATCAATCCGGCCGAATACAATCCCCAGTCCAAGCCAGCCTGGGAGATCATCAACGCGCCCGAGTTCGTCTGCGAGCCCACGCGTGACGGCACCAATTCCGACGGTACCGTCATCATCAACTTCGCGGCCCGCAAGGTGCTGATCGCCGGCATGCGCTACGCCGGCGAGATGAAGAAGGCCATGTTCTCGGTGCAGAACTTCCTGCTGCCGGAAAAGGACGTGCTGCCGATGCACTGCGCGGCCAACGTGGGCGAGGAGGGTGATGTCACCCTGTTCTTCGGCCTGTCCGGCACTGGCAAGACCACCCTGTCCGCCGACCAGAGCCGCTACCTGATCGGTGACGACGAGCACGGCTGGGGTGTAGGTACCGTCTTCAACATGGAAGGTGGTTGCTACGCCAAGTGCATCGACCTGTCCGAGAAGAACGAGCCGGTCATCTGGAAGGCCATCCAGTTCGGCGCCGTCCTGGAGAACGTGGTGCTGGATCCCCAGACCCGTCACCCCGACTATGCCAACGACAGCCTGACCCAGAACAGCCGGGCGGCCTATCCGCGCGAACTGATCGACAAGCGCGCCGAGCACAACCTGGGTGGCGAGCCCAACGCGGTCATCTTCCTGACCTGTGACCTCACCGGCGTCCTGCCCCCGGTATCCATCCTTAATAACGAGCAGGCGGCCTACCACTTCCTGTCCGGCTATACCGCCCTGGTCGGCTCGACCGAGATGGGTTCCGGCCCCGGCATCAAGTCGACCTTCTCCACCTGCTTCGGCGCACCCTTCTTCCCGCGTCCGGCGGCTGAGTACGCCGATCTGCTGATCAAGCGCATCCAGGGCTTCGGCTCCAAGGTGTATCTGGTCAACACCGGCTGGACCGGTGGCGGTTACGGCGTCGGCAAGCGCTTCAACATCCCGACTACCCGTGCGGTCATCGCGGCTATCCAGAGCGGTGCCCTCATCGGTACCGAGACCCGCCACGTTCCAGTCATCAACCTCGACGTCCCGGTCGCCGTTCCCGGCGTGGACAGCGTCCTGCTAAATCCGCGCGACACCTGGCAGGATGGTGCTGCCTATGACGCGGCGGCGCGCGAGCTGGCTGGCAAGTTCGTCGAGAACTTCAAGAAGTTCTCCGGCGTATCCGAAGGCATCCTGGCCGCAGGTCCCCAGCTGTAAGCGGGGGCGGTTGTCTGCGAACAAAGGTCGCCATTAGGGCGGCCTTTGTTTTTTAAGCTTTTTTTGCGTCTTGGGGTTGCATGGTCCATGGCGATTGCATAAACTGCGCCCGCTTTCGCTGATAACGCTAGCGAGCGAGGCGAAAGCATTGATTGTTAAGGAGATTTTAAAAAGATCCTTGACAAGAGGAGGGCAGATGAAGAAAATGCCGCCTCACTTTGGAGGGGTTCCCGAGTGGCCAAAGGGATCAGACTGTAAATCTGACGTCGCAGACTTCGAAGGTTCGAATCCTTCCCCCTCCACCAGATTGCTAGAGCGCTTAGGCTCTGCGGGTATAGTTCAGTGGTAGAACCTCAGCCTTCCAAGCTGATGATGCGGGTTCGATTCCCGCTACCCGCTCCAGTTTGACTGGCAAATGTTTTGCTCATGTAGCTCAGTTGGTAGAGCACACCCTTGGTAAGGGTGAGGTCAGCGGTTCGAATCCGCTCATGAGCTCCATCTTAAAAAGGCAGATATGCAAATATCTGCCTTTGTTTTAATGGCGGCATTGCTTTGCTCAATTCGTGAAGGGAGAGAGTGTCGATGGCTAAAGAAAAGTTTGAACGTAACAAACCGCACCTGAACGTGGGCACCATCGGTCACGTCGACCATGGCAAGACCACTCTGACCGCTGCGCTGACCAAAGTCTGTGCCGACACCTGGGGCGGTTCCGCTCGTGGTTTCGACCAGATCGACAACGCGCCGGAAGAAAAGGCTCGCGGTATCACCATCAACACCTCCCACGTTGAGTACGACTCGGCGATCCGTCACTACGCGCACGTCGACTGCCCCGGCCACGCCGACTACGTGAAGAACATGATCACCGGTGCTGCCCAGATGGACGGCGCGATCCTGGTTTGCTCGGCTGCTGACGGCCCCATGCCGCAGACCCGCGAGCACATCCTGCTGTCCCGTCAGGTAGGCGTTCCCTACATCGTCGTGTTCCTGAACAAGGCCGACATGGTTGACGACGCCGAGCTGCTGGAACTGGTCGAGATGGAAGTTCGCGATCTGCTGAACACCTACGACTTCCCGGGCGACGACACCCCGATCGTGATCGGCTCCGCGCTGATGGCGCTGAACGGTAACGACGACAACGAAATGGGTACCTCTGCCGTGCGCAAGCTGGTTGAGACCCTGGACTCGTACATCCCCGAGCCCGAGCGTGCCATCGACAAGCCGTTCCTGATGCCGATCGAAGACGTGTTCTCGATCTCCGGTCGCGGCACCGTGGTCACCGGTCGTGTCGAGCGTGGCATCGTCCGCATCCAGGAAGAAGTCGAGATCGTGGGCATCAAGGCCACCGTCAAGACTACCTGCACCGGCGTTGAAATGTTCCGCAAGCTGCTGGACGAAGGTCGTGCTGGCGAAAACGTCGGCGTGCTGCTGCGTGGCACCAAGCGTGAGGACGTGGAGCGTGGCCAGGTTCTGGCCAAGCCGAACACCATCAAGCCGCACACCAAGTTCGAGTGCGAAGTGTACGTGCTGTCCAAGGAAGAAGGCGGTCGTCATACCCCGTTCTTCAAGGGCTACCGTCCGCAGTTCTACTTCCGCACCACCGACGTGACCGGTAACTGCGAGCTGCCGGAAGGCGTCGAGATGGTGATGCCGGGCGACAACATCAAGATGGTTGTCACCCTGATCGCTCCGATCGCGATGGAAGACGGTCTGCGTTTCGCCATCCGTGAAGGCGGTCGTACCGTCGGCGCCGGCGTGGTTGCCAAGATCATCGAGTAATCGATTGATCTTGGTCTGTCAGGTCGGCATAATGGTCGGCCTGATTCAAGTTACAGGCCAGTAGCTCAATTGGCAGAGCGGCGGTCTCCAAAACCGCAGGTTGGGGGTTCGATTCCCTCCTGGCCTGCCAGATTCCCATCTGGCACTCCTTACAGGATTCATGCAATGAGCATCAAGGCGGAAGCCAAAGAGTCGCGCTTCGATGCGCTGAAGTGGCTGGTGGTTGTCGTTCTGGTGGCGATCGGTGTTGTTGCCAATCACTACTTCGCTGCTCAGTCCATCCTGTATCGAGTGGTAGGTCTGTTGGTGCTGGCAGCTGTTGCTGCCTTTGTTGCCCTGCAGACCGCCAAGGGGCAAGCCTTCTTCGGCTTGCTGAAAGACGCCCGTACCGAGATTCGCAAGGTTGTCTGGCCTACCCGGCAAGAGACCACTCAGACCACGCTGATCGTGGTTGCGGTGGTGCTCGTGATGGCTTTGTTGTTGTGGGGGCTCGACTCCCTGCTCGGTTGGCTGGTTTCCACGATTGTTGGTTGAAAGGGTTCGCCGTGGCTAAGCGTTGGTACGTCGTGCATGCCTACTCGGGTTACGAGAAGCATGTCATGCGTTCGTTGATCGAACGCGTCAAGCTGCACGAAATGGAAGACGAGTTCGGCGACATTCTCGTGCCCACCGAAGAAGTGGTGGAAATGCGCAATGGTCAGAAGCGCAAGAGCGAGCGTAAATTTTTCCCGGGATACGTCCTGGTGCAGATGGAGATGAACGAAGGGACTTGGCACCTGGTCAAGGATACCCCTCGCGTCATGGGCTTCATCGGCGGTACTGCCGACAAGCCGGCCCCCATCACTGATCGTGAAGCGGACGCGATTCTGCGTCGTGTCTCCGACAGCAGCGACAAGCCCAAGCCGAAGACTCTGTTCGAAGCAGGCGAGACGGTTCGGGTGGTGGACGGACCGTTCGCCGACTTCAACGGCGTGGTCGAAGAGGTCAACTACGAAAAGAGCCGCATCCACGTGGCGGTACTGATCTTTGGTCGGTCGACCCCTGTGGAGCTCGAGTTCAGCCAGGTCGAAAAGGTCTAGGTTGTTCGCATCCCTCACCCCGTAGCCGCAGGCTGCGGGGTTTTGTCGTCACTGGGATATAGCAAGTAATTGGGGAGCCCTGAGGGGCGTCGAACCCATCATTGGAGTAGCACATGGCTAAGAAAATTCAGGCTTACATCAAGCTGCAGGTTAAGGCCGCTCAAGCCAACCCGAGCCCGCCGGTCGGTCCGGCGCTGGGTCAGCACGGCGTCAACATCATGGAATTCTGCAAGGCGTTCAACGCCCGCACCCAGGGCATGGAGCCCGGTCTGCCCACCCCGGTGATCATCACCGTGTACAGCGACCGTAGCTTCACCTTCGAAATCAAGAGCACCCCGGCCTCCGTGCTGCTCAAGAAGGCTGCTGGCATCAAGAGCGGTTCCGCTCGTCCCAACAGCCAGAAGGTCGGTACCGTCACCCGCGCCCAGCTGGAAGAGATCGCCAAAGCCAAGAATGCCGATCTCACCGCCGCCGATATGGACGCCGCCGTGCGTACCATCGCCGGTTCCGCTCGTAGCATGGGTCTGAATGTGGAGGGCGTGTAATGGCCAAGCTCACTAAGCGTCAAAAGGCTTTCGCCGAAAAAATCCAGGCTGGTAAGCAGTACGGCTTCGAAGAAGCTGCCGCCCTGCTGGCCGAGCTGTCCACTATCAAGTTCAAGGAGTCCATCGACGTCTCCGTGAACCTGGGCGTGGATCCGCGTAAATCCGACCAGGTCGTTCGTGGCGCCACCGTGCTGCCCAATGGCACTGGCAAGTCGGTTCGCGTTGCCGTGTTCACCCAGGGTGCCAACGCCGAAGCCGCGCTGGCTGCCGGTGCCGAGCGAGTCGGCATGGACGACCTGGCTGCCGAGATGAAGGGCGGCGACCTGAGCTACGACGTGGTCATTGCCTCGCCGGACGCCATGCGCGTTGTCGGTCAGCTGGGCCAGTTGCTCGGCCCGCGCGGTCTGATGCCCAACCCCAAGGTTGGCACCGTGACCCCGGACGTCGCTACTGCCGTCAAGAATGCCAAGGCTGGTCAGGTGCGTTTCCGTACTGACAAGAACGGCATCATCCACGCTTCCGTTGGCAAGATCGATTTCGAGCCCGCGAAGCTGAAGCAGAACGTTGAAGCTCTGCTGGCCGACCTGAAGCGCCTGAAGCCCTCGACCTCCAAGGGCATCTACGTCAAGCGCATCACCCTGAGCTCCACCATGGGCCCGGGTCTGCAGATCGACCAGGCTTCCCTGGAAGCCTAAGCCAGATACAAGTCGCCGTGCCTTCGGGCGCGGCGCCAAGATTGGGGTCCCTGCCTGGCGGGGGCTGTCCAAGACCGTAGGGGACGCAAGTCTTAAACCGGGGAAACCCCAGCCTACGCAGATGGTGCTCCCGATTCGGTTACCGAGTCAGACACCAAAACGCCGCCCAGTCCATCGGGCGAAACGGTAACATCCAGGAGTTAAACCCGTGGCAATCAAACTCGAAGACAAGAAGGCTATCGTCGCTGAAGTCAACGAGGCTGCCCAAGGTGCCCTGTCCGCTGTCGTGGCCGATGCCCGTGGCGTGACTGTGGGTGCCATGACCGGACTCCGTAAAGAGGCCCGCGCGGCTGGTGTCTATGTACGTGTCGTACGTAACACCCTGCTGCGTCGTGCCGTTGAAGGCACGTCTTTCGACGTTCTCAACGACACCTTCAAGGGCCCGACCCTGATCGCGTTTTCCCAGGAGCATCCGGGCGCTGCCGCCCGTATCTTCAAGGATTTCGCCAAGGGTCAGGACAAGTTCGAGATCAAGGCCGCCGCGTTCGAAGGCAAGCTCATCCCGGCTAACCAGATCGACGTACTGGCAACCCTGCCGACCTACGACGAAGCTGTGTCCCAGCTGATGAGTGTTATCCAGGGCGCTACCAGCAAGCTGGCTCGTACCCTCGCCGCCATTCGCGACCAAAAGGAAGCTGCCGCCGCCTAATCGCGCGTGCTGCGTTTCCTGCAAGTCTTTCTTATTATTTGCGGCCTGAAGCCGCACCCTGTTATAGGAATCTAGAGTCATGGCTCTGACCAACGAAGACATCATCAACGCCGTATCCGAAATGTCCGTCATGCAAGTGGTGGAACTGATCAAGGCGATGGAAGAGAAGTTCGGCGTGACCGCCGCTGCCGCCGCTGCCGCTGGCCCGGCTGCTGCCGCTGCCGTCGTCGAAGAGCAGACCGAATTCACCATCATGTTGACCGAGACCGGCGACAAGAAAGTGAACGTCATCAAGGTCGTTCGTGAACTGACCGGCCTGGGCCTGAAAGAAGCCAAGGCTGTCGTTGACGGCGCCCCGGGCGTGGTCAAGGAAGGCGTCTCCAAAGAGGAAGGCGAAGCTGCCAAGAAGGCTCTGGAAGAAGCAGGCGCCAAGGTCGAGCTCAAGTAAGTTCGGTTCTTGCGTCTACAGCCGCAACGTTTCACGTTCGGCTGATGGCTGGTGGCGAACGCCACCGGCCTTTTGCCGTTTTGTACAGAGCGAGCATATCCGCCTGACAAGATGCGCTGTATCCACCTCGCTCTCGGGGTGCGGCAGACCAAAGGGTTTGCCCGATTTTCCGGCTGCTCCCGTCGGAGAGGCCAAACAAGCTGGTGACCAAGCTGGGGAACGCTGATGGCTTACTCATACACTGAGAAAAAACGTATCCGCAAGGACTTTAGCAAGTTGCCGCACGTCATGGACGTGCCCTATTTGCTGGCTATCCAACTGGATTCGTACCGCGAATTCCTGCAGGCGGGCGCAGGCAAAGACCAGTTCCGCGATATCGGCCTGCATGCGGCCTTCAAGTCCGTTTTCCCGATTATCAGCTATTCCGGCAATGCGGCCCTGGAATACGTCGGCTATCGCCTGGGCGAGCCGGCTTTCGATGTGAAGGAATGCGTCCTGCGTGGCGTGACCTTCGCTGTCCCGCTGCGCGTCAAGGTTCGCCTGATCATTTTCGACCGCGAGTCGTCGAACAAGGCGATCAAGGACATCAAGGAGCAGGAAGTCTACATGGGGGAAATCCCCCTGATGACCGAGAACGGTACCTTCATCATCAATGGTACCGAACGCGTCATCGTGTCCCAGCTGCACCGCAGCCCGGGCGTGTTCTTCGACCACGACCGCGGCAAGACCCACAGCTCGGGCAAGCTGCTGTACTCGGCACGCATCATTCCCTACCGCGGCTCCTGGCTCGACTTCGAATTCGATCCCAAGGACGCCGTGTTCGTCCGTATCGACCGTCGCCGCAAGCTGCCGGCCTCGGTACTGCTGCGTGCGCTCGGCTACAGCACCGAAGAGGTGCTGGATGCGTTCTATGACACCAACACCTTCCACATCAAGGGTGAGATGCTGACGTTCGAGCTGGTGCCCCAGCGCCTGCGCGGCGACATCGCCAGCTTCGACATCAAGGATGGCAGCGGCAAGGTGATCGTGGAGCAGGGCCGTCGCGTGACCGCTCGCCACATCAACCAGCTGGAAAAATCCGGCCTAAGCGAGCTGGAAGTACCCTTCGATTACGTCATTGGCCGCACCACCGCCAAGGCCGTCGTGCATCCGTCCACCGGCGAGATCATCGCCGAGTGCAACACCGAACTGACCCTGGACATGCTGGCCAAGATGGCCAAGGCCAATGTCGTGCAGTTCGAGACGCTGTACACCAACGACATCGACTGCGGTCCGTTCATCTCCGATACCCTGAAGATCGACTCCACCGGCAACCAGCTGGAAGCCCTGGTCGAGATCTACCGGATGATGCGTCCTGGCGAGCCGCCAACCAAGGAAGCTGCCGAGACCCTGTTCAACAACCTGTTCTTCAGCGCCGAGCGTTACGACCTTTCCGCTGTCGGCCGCATGAAGTTCAACCGCCGTATCGGTCGCGACGCCATCGAAGGCTCGGGCGTCCTGAGTCGCGAAGACATCGTCGACGTGCTCAAGACCCTGGTCGACATCCGTAACGGCAAGGGCATCGTCGACGACATCGACCACCTGGGTAACCGTCGTGTCCGTTGCGTCGGTGAAATGGCCGAAAACCAGTTCCGTGTGGGCCTGGTGCGGGTGGAGCGTGCCGTCAAGGAACGCCTGTCCATGGCCGAAAGCGAAGGCCTGATGCCGCAGGACCTGATCAACGCCAAGCCGGTGGCTGCCGCGATCAAGGAATTCTTCGGTTCCAGCCAGCTGTCCCAGTTCATGGACCAGAACAATCCGCTGTCGGAGATCACCCACAAGCGCCGCGTCTCCGCACTCGGCCCGGGCGGTCTGACCCGTGAGCGCGCTGGCTTTGAAGTTCGTGACGTACACCCGACGCACTACGGCCGGGTCTGCCCGATCGAAACGCCGGAAGGTCCGAACATCGGCCTGATCAACTCTCTGGCCGCCTATGCCCGCACCAATCAGTACGGCTTCCTCGAAAGCCCGTACCGCATGGTCAAGGACGGCGTGGCCACCGACGAGATCGTCTTCCTGTCGGCCATCGAAGAAGCCAATCACGTGATCGCCCAGGCCTCCGCAGGACTGGACGAGAACAACCGGCTGATCGACGAGCTGGTAGCCGTGCGTCACCTGAACGAATTCACCGTCAAGGCGCCCGAAGACGTCACCCTGATGGACGTTTCGCCCAAGCAGGTCGTTTCCGTCGCCGCCTCGCTGATTCCGTTCCTCGAGCACGACGACGCCAACCGCGCGCTGATGGGTTCCAACATGCAGCGTCAGGCCGTGCCGACCCTGCGTTCGGACAAGCCACTGGTCGGTACCGGCATGGAGCGCAATGTCGCCCGTGACTCCGGCGTCTGCGTCGTCGCCCGTCGGGGTGGCGTGATCGACTCCGTCGATGCCAGCCGTATCGTGGTGCGCGTCAACGATGACGAAGTCGAGACCGGTGAAGCCGGCGTCGACATCTACAACCTGACCAAGTACACCCGTTCCAACCAGAACACCTGCATCAACCAGCGTCCGCTGGTGAGCAGGGGTGATCAGGTGGCCAAGTTCGACATCCTGGCCGATGGCCCCTCGACCGACATGGGCGAGCTGGCACTGGGTCAGAACATGCGCGTGGCCTTCATGCCCTGGAACGGCTTCAACTTCGAAGACTCCATCTGTCTGTCGGAGCGTGTGGTCCAGGAAGATCGCTTCACCACCATCCACATCCAGGAACTGACCTGTGTGGCTCGTGACACCAAGCTCGGCCCGGAGGAAATCACCTCCGACATCCCGAACGTGGGTGAGGCTGCGCTGAACAAGCTGGATGAGGCCGGTATCGTCTACGTCGGTGCCGAAGTCGGTGCCGGTGACATCCTGGTCGGCAAGGTCACGCCCAAGGGCGAAACCCAGCTGACTCCGGAAGAGAAGCTGCTGCGCGCCATCTTCGGCGAAAAGGCCAGCGACGTGAAGGACACCTCCCTGCGTGTGCCTACCGGCACCAAGGGTACCGTCATCGACGTCCAGGTCTTCACCCGTGACGGCGTCGAGCGCGACTCCCGCGCCCTGGCCATCGAGAAGTCCCAGCTCGACGAGATCCGCAAGGATCTGAACGAAGAGTTCCGCATCGTCGAAGGCGCGACCTTCGAGCGTCTGCGTCAGGCCCTGGTCGGTCAGGTCGCCGAAGGCGGCCCGGCGGTCAAGAAGGGTGCCGTCATCACCGACGAGTACCTGAACGGCCTCGAGCGCGGTCAGTGGTTCAAGCTGCGCATGGCGGAAGATGCTCACAACGAGCAGCTGGAAAAGGCCCAGGCCTACCTGTCCGACCGTCGCCAGCTGCTGGACGACAAGTTCGAAGACAAGAAGCGCAAGCTGCAGCAGGGCGATGACCTGGCGCCGGGCGTACTGAAGATCGTCAAGGTCTACCTCGCCATCAAGCGCCGCATCCAGCCGGGCGACAAGATGGCCGGTCGTCACGGTAACAAGGGTGTGGTCTCGGTGATCATGCCGGTCGAAGACATGCCCTACGACGCCAACGGTACGCCGGTGGACATCGTGCTGAACCCGCTGGGCGTACCTTCGCGGATGAACGTCGGTCAGATCCTCGAAACCCACCTGGGCCTCGCAGCCAAGGGCCTGGGCGAGAAGATCAACGTGATGATCGAGGAGCAGCGCAAGGTTGCCGAACTGCGCAGCTTCCTGCACGAGATCTACAACGAGATCGGTGGCCGTCAGGAGAAGCTCGACGACCTGAGCGATAAGGAAGTCCTCGACCTGGCGAAGAACCTGCGTGGCGGTGTTCCCATGGCGACGCCGGTATTCGACGGTGCCAAGGAGAGCGAGATCAAGGCTATGCTGAAGCTGGCCGATCTGCCGGAGAGTGGCCAGATGCGTCTGTACGACGGCCGCACCGGCAATGCCTTCGAGCGCACCACCACCGTCGGCTACATGTACATGCTCAAGCTGAACCACCTGGTGGACGACAAGATGCACGCCCGTTCCACCGGTTCCTACAGCCTGGTCACCCAGCAGCCGCTGGGTGGTAAGGCGCAGTTCGGTGGTCAGCGTTTCGGGGAGATGGAGGTCTGGGCACTGGAGGCCTATGGCGCGGCTTACACCCTGCAGGAAATGCTGACGGTGAAGTCGGACGATGTGAACGGCCGGACCAAGATGTACAAGAACATCGTGGACGGGGATCACCGCATGGAGGCCGGCATGCCCGAGTCCTTCAACGTACTGATCAAGGAAATCCGCTCGCTCGGCATCGATATCGAACTGGAAACCGAATAACACGAGACCCTAGAGGGGGTGGCCGCGCGGCGGTCACCTCCGGTCCGTGAGGAGGAAAGGCCTTGAAAGACTTGCTCAATCTGTTGAAAAACCAGGGTCAACTCGAGGAGTTCGATGCCATCCGTATCGGTCTGGCCTCGCCCGAGATGATTCGTTCCTGGTCGTTCGGTGAAGTGAAGAAGCCGGAGACCATCAACTACCGTACCTTCAAGCCCGAGCGCGATGGTCTGTTCTGCGCCAAGATCTTTGGCCCGGTCAAGGACTACGAGTGCCTGTGCGGAAAGTACAAGCGCCTCAAGCACCGTGGCGTGATCTGCGAGAAGTGCGGCGTGGAAGTCGCCCTGGCCAAGGTGCGCCGCGAGCGCATGGGTCACATCGAGCTGGCTTCGCCCGTCGCCCACATCTGGTTCCTGAAGTCGCTGCCGTCGCGTATCGGCCTGCTGCTGGACATGACCCTGCGTGACATCGAGCGCGTGCTCTATTTCGAGAGCTACGTGGTGATCGATCCGGGCATGACCACCCTCGAGAAGTACCAGCTGCTGAACGACGAGCAGTACTTCGAGGCACTGGAAGAATTCGGTGACGACTTCGACGCCCGCATGGGTGCGGAAGCCGTATTCCAGCTGCTCGGCGCCATTGATCTGGAGCACGAGATCGGTCGCCTGCGCGAAGAGATTCCGCAGACCAACTCCGAGACCAAGATCAAGAAGCTGTCCAAGCGCCTGAAGCTGATGGAAGCCTTCCAGGGCTCCGGCAACAAGCCGGAGTGGATGGTCATGACCGTGCTGCCCGTGCTGCCGCCGGATCTGCGTCCGCTGGTACCGCTGGATGGCGGTCGCTTCGCGACCTCCGACCTGAACGATCTCTATCGTCGCGTCATCAATCGGAACAACCGCCTCAAGCGGCTGCTCGACCTCGCCGCGCCCGACATCATCGTGCGCAACGAGAAGCGCATGCTGCAGGAAGCCGTTGACGCCCTGCTGGACAACGGCCGTCGCGGCCGGGCCATCACCGGTTCCAACAAGCGCCCGCTGAAGTCCCTGGCCGACATGATCAAGGGCAAGCAGGGTCGTTTCCGTCAGAACCTGTTGGGCAAGCGCGTCGACTACTCCGGTCGTTCCGTGATCACCGTGGGCCCGACCCTGCGTCTGCACCAGTGCGGTCTGCCCAAGAAGATGGCGCTGGAACTGTTCAAGCCGTTCATCTTCGGCAAGCTGGAAGCCCGCGGCATGGCGACCACCATCAAGGCCGCCAAGAAGATGGTCGAGCGCGAACTGCCCGAGGTCTGGGACGTTCTCGCCGAAGTCATCCGCGAACACCCCGTGCTGCTTAACCGTGCCCCAACCCTGCACCGTCTGGGCATCCAGGCGTTCGAGCCGGTCCTCATCGAAGGCAAGGCTATCCAGCTGCACCCGCTGGTCTGCGCCGCGTACAACGCCGACTTCGACGGTGACCAGATGGCCGTGCACGTGCCGCTGACGCTGGAAGCCCAGCTGGAAGCGCGCGCCCTGATGATGTCGACCAACAACATCCTGTCGCCCGCCAACGGCGAGCCGATCATCGTGCCGTCGCAGGACGTGGTGCTGGGTCTGTACTACATGACCCGTGAAGCCATCAACGCTAAGGGCGAAGGCCGCGTGTTCGCCGACCTGCAGGAAGTCGATCGCGTCTTCCGTGCCGGCGAAGCCGCCCTGCATGCCAAGGTCAAGGTGCGCATCAACGAGACCATCCGTCACAAGGACGGCAGCCTGACCAAGAACACCCGCATCGTCGACACCACCGTCGGCCGCGCGCTGCTGTTCCAGGTCGTGCCTGCCGGTCTGCCGTACGACGTGGTCAACCAGTCGATGAAGAAAAAGGCCATCTCCAAGCTGATCAACCACTGCTACCGCGTGGTGGGTCTGAAGGACACCGTCATCTTTGCCGACCAGCTGATGTACACCGGTTTCGCCTATTCGACTCTGTCCGGCGTCTCCATCGGCGTGAACGACTTCGTCATTCCGGATGAGAAGGCGCGCATCATCGATGCCGCCACCGCCGAGGTGAAGGAGATCGAGAGCCAGTACGCCTCCGGCCTGGTAACCCAGGGCGAGAAGTACAACAAGGTGATCGACCTCTGGTCGAAGGCCAACGACGAAGTGTCCAAGGCGATGATGACCAACCTCTCGAAAGAGAAGGTCATCGACCGCGAGGGCAAGGAAGTCGACCAGGAGTCCTTCAACTCCATGTACATGATGGCCGATTCCGGCGCCCGGGGTTCCGCGGCCCAGATTCGTCAGCTCGCCGGCATGCGTGGCCTGATGGCCAAGCCGGACGGCTCCATCATCGAGACGCCCATCACCGCCAACTTCCGTGAAGGCCTGAACGTACTCCAGTACTTCATCTCCACTCACGGCGCCCGTAAGGGTCTGGCGGATACCGCACTGAAGACCGCGAACTCCGGTTACCTGACCCGTCGTCTCGTCGACGTGGCCCAGGACCTGGTGGTGACCGAGGTCGACTGCGGTACCGAGCGCGGCCTGATCATGACCCCGCACATCGAAGGCGGCGACGTGGTCGAGCCCCTGGGTGAGCGCGTGCTGGGTCGAGTCATCGCCCGTGACGTGCCCAAGCCGGGTACCGACGAGATCATCGTGCCGGCCGGCACCCTGGTCGACGAACGCTGGGTCGAGTTCCTCGAACTCAACAGCGTCGACGAAGTCGTGGTACGTTCGCCGATCACCTGCGAAACCCGTCATGGCATCTGCGCCAAGTGCTACGGTCGCGATCTGGCTCGCGGTCACCAGGTCAACATTGGTGAAGCGGTCGGCGTCATCGCCGCCCAGTCCATCGGTGAGCCGGGTACCCAGCTGACCATGCGTACCTTCCACATCGGTGGTGCGGCCAGCCGGACCTCCGCGGCCGACAGCGTCCAGGTCAAGAATGGCGGTGCCATCCGTCTGCACAACCTGAAGCACGTCGAACGTGCCGATGGCGCCCTGGTTGCCGTGTCCCGTTCCGGTGAGCTGGCCATCGCCGACGACTTCGGTCGTGAGCGCGAGCGCTACAAGCTGCCCTACGGTGCGGTGATTTCGGTCAAGGAAGGCGACAAGGTCGATGCTGGCGCCATCGTCGCCAAGTGGGATCCGCACACCCACCCGATCGTCACCGAGATGGACGGTACCGTGGCCTTCGTCGGCATGGAGGAGGGCATCACCATCAAGCGCCAGACCGACGAACTGACCGGTCTGACCAACATCGAGGTGCTCGACGCCAAGGATCGCCCGACGTCCGGCAAGGACATCCGTCCGGCAGTTAAGCTGATCGACGCCAACGGCAAGGACCTGCTGCTGCCGGGTACCGACGTACCGGCCCAGTACTTCCTGCCGCCGAACGCGCTGGTCAACCTGAGCGATGGTGCCAAGGTGCATGTGGGTGACGTTATCGCCCGTATCCCCCAGGAAACCTCCAAGACCCGCGACATCACCGGTGGTCTGCCCCGCGTGGCCGACCTCTTCGAAGCGCGTCGTCCCAAGGAGCCGGCAATCCTGGCGGAGATTAGCGGTACAATCTCCTTCGGCAAGGAAACCAAGGGCAAGCGTCGTCTGGTCATCACCCCGACCGATGGCACCGATCCCTACGAGGAGCTGATTCCGAAGTGGCGCCACCTGAACGTCTTCGAAGGCGAACAGGTAAGCCGCGGCGAAGTCATCTCCGACGGTCCGAGCAACCCGCACGATATCCTGCGTCTGCTGGGTGTCAGCGCGCTGGCCAAGTACATCGTCAACGAGATCCAGGACGTGTACCGTCTGCAGGGCGTGAAGATCAACGACAAGCACATCGAGACCATCCTGCGGCAGATGCTGCGCAAGGTCGAAGTGAGTGACACCGGCGATTCGAGCTTCATCAAGGGCGATCAGGTCGAACTGACCCACGTCCTGGAAGAGAACGAGCAGCTGGTCGGCAATGATCGTTTCGTCGCCAAGTACGAGCGCGTCCTGCTGGGTATCACCAAGGCTTCGCTGTCCACCGAGTCCTTCATCTCGGCCGCTTCCTTCCAGGAGACCACTCGTGTCCTGACCGAAGCCGCCGTGACCGGCAAGCGCGACTTCCTGCGCGGCCTGAAGGAAAACGTGGTGGTGGGCCGTCTGATCCCGGCTGGTACCGGTCTGGCCTACCACAGCGAGCGCAAGCGTCAGCGCGAACTCGGCAAGCCGCAGCGCGTGAGCGCCAGCGAGGCCGAAGCCGCCCTGACCGAAGCGCTGAACTCCAGCGCCAGCTGAGTTCGGTAGCAGGTCTCGCTTGACAAAGCCCCCGGCGCCCCAGGCGTCCGGGGGCTTTGTCTTGACTGGGGCGCCCAAGCTCTTTAGACTTTCGTTCCCCGAAAATGGGCAGGACTGACGTTCTGCTATTTCGTTTATGTCGCAAGACAATCAGTGGAGCTATAGATGGCAACTATCAACCAGCTGGTGCGTAGTGCACGCAAGCGTATCGTCGAGAAATCCGACGTGCCTGCGCTGCAAAACTGCCCGCAACGTCGTGGCGTGTGCACCCGCGTGTACACCACCACTCCCAAGAAGCCCAACTCCGCACTGCGGAAGGTCTGCCGTGTACGTCTGACCAACGGCTTCGAAGTCACCTCCTACATCGGCGGTGAAGGTCACAACCTGCAGGAACACAGCGTCGTGCTGATCCGCGGTGGCCGGGTCAAGGATCTGCCGGGTGTGCGTTATCACACCGTGCGCGGCTCGCTGGACACCACTGGTGTGAAGGACCGCAAGCAGGGCCGTTCCAAGTACGGCACCAAGCGTCCGAAGTAATCACCTTTCTTTTTGTTCGAGTCGATAAGAGTAAGGTCGGGCAACGAGTCCCGAGCTAACCTGAAGACCGTTTTGAGGGCTTATCAATGCCAAGACGTCGTGTAGCGGCCAAGCGCGAAATACTTGACGATCCGAAATACGGAAGCCAGATCCTGGCCAAGTTCATGAGCCACGTGATGGAGAGCGGCAAGAAAGCCGTTGCCGAGCGTATCGTTTATGGTGCTCTGGACAAGGTCAAAGAGCGTTCCAAGAATGCCGAACCCCTGGAAGTTTTCGAAAAAGCGCTCGACGCCATCGCTCCGCTGGTCGAAGTGAAGTCCCGCCGTGTCGGCGGTGCTACCTACCAGGTGCCGGTTGAGGTTCGTCCTTCCCGTCGTAATGCCCTGGCCATGCGCTGGCTGGTGGACTCCGCGCGCAAGCGTGGCGAGAAGTCCATGGCTCTGCGCCTGGCGGGTGAACTCATGGACGCTTTTGAAGGCAAGGGTGCCGCAGTCAAGAAGCGCGAAGACGTGCATCGCATGGCAGAAGCCAACAAGGCCTTCTCGCACTACCGCTTCTAAGCCTAGCGCTTCCAATCAAGCGAGGACCTTATGGCTCGTACAACCGCTATTAACCGCTATCGGAACATCGGTATCTGCGCCCACGTGGACGCAGGTAAGACGACTACCACCGAGCGGATTCTGTTCTACACCGGCGTGAACCACAAAATGGGTGAGGTTCACGACGGCGCTGCGACCATGGACTGGATGGTGCAGGAGCAGGAGCGTGGTATCACCATCACCTCCGCTGCCACCACCGCGTTCTGGTCCGGTTCGACCAAGCAGTACGACAAGTACCGCGTAAACATCATCGACACCCCCGGCCACGTGGACTTCACCATTGAGGTGGAGCGTTCCCTGCGCGTGCTGGATGGTGCGGTCGTGGTGTTCTGCGGTACCTCCGGTGTCGAGCCCCAGTCCGAAACCGTCTGGCGTCAGGCCAACAAGTACGGCGTCCCGCGCATCGTCTACGTCAACAAGATGGACCGTGCCGGTGCCAACTTCCTGCGCGTCGTCGAGCAGATCAAGAAGCGCCTGGGCCATACTCCGGTCCCGGTTCAGCTGGCCATCGGCGCGGAAGAGAACTTCCTGGGCCAGATCGACCTGCTGAAGATGAAGGCCATCTTCTGGAACGATGACGACCAGGGCATGACCTACCGCGAGGAAGACATTCCCGCGGACATGCTGGCCGATGCCGAGCAGTGGCGCTCCAACATGGTCGAGGCTGCGGCCGAAGCCAACGAAGAGCTGATGAACAAGTACCTGGAAGGCGGCGAGCTGTCGATCGACGAGATCAAGGCCGGCCTGCGTCAGCGTACCATCGCCTGCGAAATCGTCCCGGCCGTCTGCGGTTCGTCCTTCAAGAACAAGGGCGTGCCCCTGGTTCTGGACGCCGTGATCGACTTCCTGCCGGCGCCGGTCGAGATTCCCGCGATCAAGGGTACCAACCCGGACAACGAGGAAATCCACGACGAGCGTCACGCGGACGATAACGAGCCCTTCTCGGCTCTGGCGTTCAAGATCGCTACCGACCCCTTCGTGGGTACCTTGACCTTCGCCCGCGTCTACTCGGGTGTACTGAGCTCCGGTGACTCCGTCATCAACTCTGTGAAGGGCAAGAAGGAGCGCGTCGGCCGTATGGTGCAGATGCACGCCAACACCCGTGAAGAGATCAAGGAAGTTCGTGCTGGCGACATCGCCGCCCTGATCGGCATGAAGGACGTCACCACCGGTGACACCCTGTGCTCGATCGAGAAGCCGATCATCCTCGAGCGCATGGACTTCCCGGAGCCGGTGATTTCGGTCGCCGTCGAGCCGAAGACCAAGGCCGACCAGGAGAAGATGGGTATCGCACTGGGCAAGCTGGCTCAGGAAGATCCCTCGTTCCGCGTCAAGACCGACGAAGAGTCCGGTCAGACCATCATCTCCGGCATGGGCGAGCTGCACCTGGACATCCTGGTGGACCGCATGAAGCGCGAATTCGGCGTGGAAGCGAACATCGGTAAGCCTCAGGTTGCCTACCGCGAAACCATCCGCAACACCTGCGAGATCGAAGGCAAGTTCGTTCGCCAGTCGGGTGGTCGTGGCCAGTTCGGTCACTGCTGGATTCGCTTCGCACCGGCCGACGAAGGTCAGGAAGGTCTGGAGTTCGTCAGCGAAGTCGTAGGTGGTGTGATTCCTAAGGAATACATCCCGGCGATCCAGAAGGGCATCGAAGAGCAGATGAAGAACGGCATCGTTGCCGGCTATCCGCTGCTCGGCCTGAAGGCCGCTGTGTTCGACGGTTCCTACCACGACGTCGACTCCAACGAGATGGCGTTCAAGATCGCTGCCTCCATGGCGACCAAGCAGCTCACCCAGAAGGGTGGTGCCGTGCTGCTCGAGCCGATCATGAAGGTCGAGGTCGTGACCCCGGAAGACTACATGGGCGACGTCATGGGCGACTTGAACCGTCGTCGTGGCCTGATCCAGGGTATGGAAGACACCGTGACCGGCAAGGTCATCCGTGCCGAGGTTCCGCTGGGCGAGATGTTTGGCTACGCTACGGATGTCCGCTCCATGTCTCAGGGTCGCGCAAGCTACTCCATGGAGTTCTCCAAGTACGCCGAGGCTCCGTCGAACATCGCCGAAGCCATCATCAAGAAACAAGCTTAATCAGCGCTTTGACTAGAGGTTTTATCTCGTGGCTAAAGAAAAATTCGAACGTAACAAACCGCACCTGAACGTGGGCACCATCGGTCACGTCGACCATGGCAAGACCACTCTGACCGCTGCGCTGACCAAAGTCTGTGCCGACACCTGGGGCGGTTCCGCTCGTGGTTTCGACCAGATCGACAACGCGCCGGAAGAAAAGGCTCGCGGTATCACCATCAACACCTCCCACGTTGAGTACGACTCGGCGATCCGTCACTACGCGCACGTCGACTGCCCCGGCCACGCCGACTACGTGAAGAACATGATCACCGGTGCTGCCCAGATGGACGGCGCGATCCTGGTTTGCTCGGCTGCTGACGGCCCCATGCCGCAGACCCGCGAGCACATCCTGCTGTCCCGTCAGGTAGGCGTTCCCTACATCGTCGTGTTCCTGAACAAGGCCGACATGGTTGACGACGCCGAGCTGCTGGAACTGGTCGAGATGGAAGTTCGCGATCTGCTGAACACCTACGACTTCCCGGGCGACGACACCCCGATCGTGATCGGCTCCGCGCTGATGGCGCTGAACGGTAACGACGACAACGAAATGGGTACCTCTGCCGTGCGCAAGCTGGTTGAGACCCTGGACTCGTACATCCCCGAGCCCGAGCGTGCCATCGACAAGCCGTTCCTGATGCCGATCGAAGACGTGTTCTCGATCTCCGGTCGCGGCACCGTGGTCACCGGTCGTGTCGAGCGTGGCATCGTCCGCATCCAGGAAGAAGTCGAGATCGTGGGCATCAAGGCCACCGTCAAGACTACCTGCACCGGCGTTGAAATGTTCCGCAAGCTGCTGGACGAAGGTCGTGCTGGCGAAAACGTCGGCGTGCTGCTGCGTGGCACCAAGCGTGAGGACGTGGAGCGTGGCCAGGTTCTGGCCAAGCCGAACACCATCAAGCCGCACACCAAGTTCGAGTGCGAAGTGTACGTGCTGTCCAAGGAAGAAGGCGGTCGTCATACCCCGTTCTTCAAGGGCTACCGTCCGCAGTTCTACTTCCGCACCACCGACGTGACCGGTAACTGCGAGCTGCCGGAAGGCGTCGAGATGGTGATGCCGGGCGACAACATCAAGATGGTTGTCACCCTGATCGCTCCGATCGCGATGGAAGACGGTCTGCGTTTCGCCATCCGTGAAGGCGGTCGTACCGTCGGCGCCGGCGTGGTTGCCAAGATCATCGAGTAATCGATTGATCTGAAACGAAAAAAGGCCCTTCGGGGCCTTTTTTCTTACCTCGTGAAATTGACAGATGGCAAAAGAGGCGTTCTTGACAGGCGCTGGCGACATCCTTAGAATTGCGCCTCCTTTAATCGGGCACCTTTTTGTCCGAGAGGAAAGCTTGGAGTCTGAGGTCAAATGCAAAATCAACAAATCCGTATTCGGTTGAAGGCTTTTGATCATCGCCTGATCGATCAATCCACCCAGGAAATCGTAGAAACTGCGAAACGTACTGGTGCTCAGGTGCGTGGTCCGATTCCTCTGCCTACCCGCAAGGAACGTTACACAGTGCTGATTTCTCCGCACGTCAACAAGGACGCTCGTGACCAGTACGAAATTCGTACCCACAAGCGTGTGCTCGACATCGTTCAGCCCACCGACAAGACCGTCGATGCGCTGATGAAGCTCGATCTCGCCGCTGGCGTTGAAGTGCAAATCAGCCTCGGCTGAGACCGTCAAGGTTTCAGTCGTGTAACGCTCTGAAATGGGCGGCCATAGCGGGTGAAAGCCCCGTACACTCAAGAGGTTCTCAACATGACGATTGGTTTAGTCGGTCGTAAATGCGGTATGACCCGCGTTTTCACCGAAGAAGGCGTTTCCGTTCCGGTTACGGTCATTGAGATCGAGCCGAATCGCGTAACCCAATTCAAGAGCGAAGAAACCGATGGCTATCGCGCCATTCAGGTAACTGTGGGCGAGCGTCGTGCTTCCCGCGTGACCAAGGCGCAAGCCGGTCACTTCGCCAAGGCCAGCGTTGCTGCTGGTCGTAGCGTCCTCGAATTCCGCCTGGAAGACGGTGAGTACAAGGCAGGTGACGAAGTCACCGTAGCCCTGTTCGAAGCCGGTCAGATGGTTGATGTCACGGGTCAGTCCAAAGGTAAGGGCTACGCCGGTACCATCAAGCGCTGGAACTTCCGTGGTCAGGACAATACCCACGGTAACTCCGTTTCCCACCGTGCACCTGGTTCCATCGGCCAGTGCCAGACTCCTGGTCGAGTGTTCAAGGGCAAGAAAATGTCCGGTCACCTGGGTGCGGAGCGTGTAACCGTTCAGTCGCTGGAAGTCGTGCGTGTAGACGCCGAGCGCAACCTGCTGCTGGTCAAGGGTGCCGTCCCCGGCGCGCCGGGTGGTGACGTGATCGTACGTCCCGCTGTCAAGGCCCGTGGTTGAGAGGAGAGAGAACATGCAACTCAATGTGAATGGCTCTCAAGCTATCGAAGTCTCTGAGCACACCTTCGGCGGTGAATTCAACGAGACCCTGGTTCACCAGGCAGTCGTCGCCTACATGGCTGGCGGTCGTCAGGGCACCCGTGCCCAGAAGACCCGTTCCGAAGTCCGTGGTGGCGGCAAGAAGCCCTGGCGTCAGAAGGGCAGCGGTCGTGCCCGTGCCGGTACCATCCGCAGCCCCATCTGGCGCTCCGGTGGCGTGGCTTTCGCAGCCAAGCCCCAGGATCACAGCCAGAAGCTGAACAAGAAGATGTACCGCGCTGCGCTGCGCTCCATCCTCGCCGAGCTGGTCCGTCTGGATCGTCTGGTCGTGGTTGACGACTTCGCCGTCGACGCGCCCAAGACCAAGACCCTGGTCAGCAAGCTGGACGGCCTGGGCCTGAGCGACGTGCTGATCGTGACCGACGCTGTCGACCAGAATCTGTATCTGGCCGCCCGCAACCTGCCTTTCGTCGACGTGCGTGATGTCCAGGGTTCCGACCCGGTCAGCCTGATCGCCTACGACAAGGTGCTGGTCACTGTGTCCGCCGTGAAGAAATTCGAGGAGCTGCTGGCATGAACCAGGAACGCGTATTCAAAGTGCTGCTTGGCCCGCACATCTCCGAGAAGGCCACCATGCTGGCGGACAGCCAGAAGCAGTTCGTATTCAAGGTTGCCACCGATGCAACCAAACTGGAAATCAAGAAGGCCGTCGAGCAGCTGTTCGAGGTCAAGGTTCGCAGCGTCAGCACCCTGAACGTTCAGGGCAAGACCAAGCGTACCGCGCGTGGTCTGGGCAAGCGTAACGACTGGAAAAAAGCGTACATCGCGCTCCAGCCGGGCCAGGATCTCGACTTTTCCAGCAGCGCCGAGTAATCAGGGGGCATCATGGCAATCGTAAAATGCAAGCCGACCTCCGCTGGCCGCCGCTTTGTGGTCAAGGTGGTCAACTCCGATCTGCACAAAGGCGCGCCTTACGCTCCTTTGCTGGAGAAGAAGAGCAAGTCCGGCGGCCGTAACAACAATGGTCGTATCACCACTCGCCACATCGGCGGTGGTCACAAGCAGCACTATCGTCTGGTCGATTTCCGTCGCAACAAGGATGGCATCCCTGCCGTCGTTGAGCGTATCGAATACGATCCGAACCGTACTGCGCACATCGCTCTGCTGAAGTACGCCGATGGCGAGCGTCGCTACATCATCGCCCCCAAGGGCGTTGCTGCCGGTGACCAACTGCTGTCCGGCGCTGGCGCGCCCATCAAGGCTGGCAACAACCTGCCGCTGCGTAACGTGCCGGTCGGTAGCACCATCCACGGTATCGAGCTGAAGCCTGGCAAAGGCGCTCAGATCGCTCGCTCCGCGGGTACCTCCGCACAGCTGGTCGCCCGTGAAGGCGCCTACGTCACCGTGCGTCTGCGCAGCGGTGAAATGCGCAAGGTGCTGTCCGAGTGCCGTGCCACCCTGGGCGAAGTGTCCAATGGTGAGCACAGCCTGCGTTCGCTGGGTAAGGCTGGAGCCACCCGCTGGCGTGGCGTGCGTCCGACCGTTCGTGGTGTCGCCATGAACCCGGTCGATCACCCGCACGGTGGTGGTGAAGGTCGTACTTCCGGTGGCCGTCATCCGGTTTCGCCGTGGGGCGTCAAGACCAAGGGTCTCAAGACGCGCTCCAACAAGCGTACCGACAAGATGATTGTCCGTCGCGGCAAGTAATCAGTAGAGGATTCGACTGTGCCCCGTTCTCTGAAGAAAGGTCCTTTTATCGATCTTCACCTGTTGAAGAAGATCGAAGTCGCGGTGGAAAAGAACGAACGCAAACCGATCAAGACTTGGTCGCGTCGTTCGATGATCCTGCCGCAGATGGTCGGTCTGACCATCGCTGTGCACAACGGTCGTCAACATGTCCCCGTTCTGGTGAACGAAGACATGGTCGGCCACAAACTCGGCGAGTTCGCTGCTACCCGCACCTATCGCGGTCATGCGGCTGACAAGAAAGCCAAGCGTTAAGGGGTAAGGAAGATGGAAGTAGCCGCTAAGCTGTCGGGCGCTCGTATCTCCGCCCAGAAAGCCCGCTTGGTCGCCGACCAGATCCGCGGGAAGAAGGTGGGCGAAGCGCTCAACCTGTTGACTTTCAGCAGCAAGAAAGCCGCTGAAATCATGAAGAAGGTGCTGGAGTCGGCTGTAGCCAACGCCGAGCACAATGAAGGCGCCGACGTGGACGACCTGAAGGTTTCCACTGTCTTCGTAAACGAAGGTCGTTCGCTCAAGCGCATCATGCCGCGTGCCAAAGGTCGTGCTGATCGCATCGTGAAGCGGTCTTGCCATATCACGGTCAAGGTTGCGGACAAGTAACGGAGTCGATCAGATGGGTCAGAAAGTACATCCCAATGGCATTCGCCTGGGTATCGTCAAGGAGCACACTTCGGTCTGGTACGCGGATAAGCGCACTTATGCGGACTATCTGCTGGCCGACCTGAAGGTTCGTGAGTACCTCCAGGACAAATTAAAAAGCGCGTCCGTAAGCCGTATCGATATTCATCGCCCGGCTCAAACCGCACGCATCACCATCCACACCGCCCGTCCCGGTATCGTGATCGGCAAGAAAGGTGAGGATGTCGAGAAGCTGCGTCAGGACCTGACCGCAAGAATGGGTGTGCCTGTGCACATCAACATCGAAGAGATCCGCAAGCCGGAGCTCGACGGTGCCCTGGTTGCGCAGAGTGTTGCGCAGCAGCTTGAGCGTCGTGTGATGTTCCGTCGTGCCATGAAGCGCGCCGTGCAGAACGCGATCCGCATTGGTGCCAAAGGCATCAAGATTCAGGTGAGCGGTCGTCTGGGCGGTGCTGAAATCGCCCGTACCGAGTGGTATCGCGAAGGTCGTGTGCCCCTGCACACCCTGCGTGCCGATATCGACTACGCCACTGCGGAAGCTCACACCACTTACGGTGTGATCGGTGTGAAGGTCTGGATCTTCAAGGGTGAGGTCATTGGTGGCCGCCAGGAAGAACTCAAGCCCGTCGCCCCGGCTCCGCGCAAAAAAGCTGCTGCTAAGTAAGGAGTACGCAACATGCTGCAACCCAAGCGTACAAAATTCCGCAAGCAGATGACCGGCCACAACCGTGGTCTGGCTCATCGCGGTAGCAAGGTCAGCTTCGGCGAGTACGCGCTGAAGGCTGTCGGCCGTGGCCGTCTGACCGCTCGCCAGATCGAATCCGCACGTCGTGCGCTGACCCGTCACGTGAAGCGTGGCGGCAAGATCTGGATCCGCGTCTTCCCTGACAAGCCTGTTACCAAGAAGCCTCTCGAAGTGCGGATGGGTAAAGGTAAGGGTAGTGTCGAGTACTGGGTAGCCCAGATCCAGCCGGGCAAGGTCCTGTACGAGATCGAGGGTGTTTCCGAGGATCTGGCTCGTCAGGCATTTGCCCTGGCCGCTGCCAAGCTTCCGCTCGAAACCTCCTTTGTTAAGCGGACGGTGATGTGATGAAAGCGAAAGATTTGCGTGAGAAATCCGTAGAGGAGCTGAACGAGCAGCTTCTCAACCTGCTGCGTGACCAGTTCAATCTGCGTATGCAGAAGGCAACTGGCCAGTTGGGTCAGTCTCACATGCTCTCGCAAGTGAAGCGCGACATCGCTCGCGTCAAGACTGTGCTGAACCAGCAGGCAGGTAAGTGATCATGGCTGAAGCTGAAAAAACTGTCCGTACGCTGACCGGCCGAGTGGTCAGCGACAAGATGGACAAAACCGTCACCGTACTGATCGAGCGTCGCGTAAAGCACCCGATCTACGGCAAATACGTGAAGCGTTCCACCAAGCTGCACGCTCACGACGAAACCAATCAGTGCCGCATTGGTGACCTGGTCACCATTCGCGAAACCCGCCCGCTGGCCAAGACCAAGGCGTGGACCCTGGTTGACGTCGTCGAGCGCGCCGTTCAGGTATAAGGGTAGAGAGCCATGATCCAGACTCAATCCATGCTTGACGTCGCCGACAACAGCGGCGCTCGTCGCGTGATGTGCATCAAGGTGCTCGGCGGTTCCCACCGTCGTTACGCCGGCATTGGCGACATCATCAAAGTCACCGTCAAGGAAGCAATTCCGCGCGGCAAGGTGAAGAAAGGTCAGGTGATGACTGCTGTCGTCGTGCGTACCAAGCACGGCGTCCGCCGCACCGACGGTTCCATCATCCGCTTCGACGGCAACGCCGCGGTTCTGCTGAACAACAAGCAAGAGCCGATTGGCACCCGTATCTTTGGGCCGGTGACCCGTGAACTTCGCTCCGAGAAGTTCATGAAGATCGTCTCCCTTGCCCCCGAAGTGCTGTAAGGAGTAGCCGACATGCAAAAAATTCGTCGTGACGACGAGGTAATCGTCATTGCCGGCAAGGACAAGGGCAAGCGTGGCAAGGTGCTGAAGGTGCTCGCCGATGACCGTCTGGTCGTTGGTGGGGTCAACCTGATCAAGCGCCATACCAAGCCCAACCCCATGCTGGGTGTTCAGGGTGGCATCGTAGAGAAAGAAGCCCCTCTGCATGTCTCCAACGTTGCCATTTTCAACTCCGAGACCAACAAGGCTGACCGCGTTGGTTTCAAAGTCGAAGACGGCAAGAAGATTCGTATCTTCAAGTCGACCCAAAAAGCGGTCCAGGCCTGAAGCTGCTAGGTAGATCACCATGGCTCGATTGAAAGAGATTTATCGGAAGGAAATCGCGCCCAAGCTGAAAGAGCAGCTTCAGCTGGGTAACGTGATGGAAGTTCCGCGCATCACCAAGATCACCTTGAACATGGGTCTGGGCGAAGCAGTCGGTGACAAGAAGATCATCGACAACGCTGTAGCTGACCTGGAAAAGATCGCTGGTCAAAAGCCGGTCGTGACTTATGCCCGCAACTCCATTGCTGGCTTCAAGATTCGCGAAGGCTGGCCGATTGGCGTCAAGGTGACCCTGCGTAGCGATCGCATGTATGAATTCCTGGATCGTCTGCTGTCCATCTCCCTGCCGCGCGTGCGTGACTTCCGCGGCCTGAATGCCAAGTCCTTCGATGGTCGTGGCAACTACAGCATGGGCGTGAAAGAGCAGATCATCTTCCCGGAGATCGATTACGACAAGATCGATGCGCTGCGTGGTATGGACATCACCCTGACCACCACCGCTCGTAGCGACGAGGAAGGCCGTGCGCTGCTGCGCGCGTTCAACTTCCCGTTCCGTAACTGATTGAGGTCTTCAGATGGCTAAGCAAAGCATGATTAACCGCGAGCTGAAGCGTCAGCAGACGGTTGCCAAGTACGCCAAGAAGCGCGCCGAGCTGAAGGCGACCATCGGTAATGTCAACGCCTCCCCCGAGGACCGTTGGAATGCCCAGGTCGCCCTGCAGAAGCAGCCCCGTGACGCCAGCGCCAGCCGCATGCGTAACCGCTGCCGCCTGACCGGTCGTCCGCACGGCGTGTACCGCAAGTTCGGTCTGTCCCGCATCAAGCTGCGTGAAGCAGCCATGCGCGGTGACGTGCCCGGCCTGGTGAAGGCCAGCTGGTAACAGCTAGCGCCTTTCATCGCGGTAATTGAATCAAGCCCCTTTTGGGGCTTGATTCGTTTCAGGCTGGTCTCTAGAATGCTCGGCTCGCCCGAATCGGCCTATTGCCGAGGGGTGATTTTGAGAGCCGGTAGGCTCAATTTCTGTATTAGGAGCTAATAGCCCATGAGTATGCAGGACCCGTTAGCAGACATGCTAACTCGTATCCGTAATGCCCAGATGGCTGAAAAGGCCGTTGTGAGCATGCCTTCTTCCAAGCTGAAGGCTGCCGTTGCCAAAGTCCTCAAGGACGAAGGTTACATCGCGGATTTTCAGGTCAGCGCGGAATCCAAGCCGTCGCTGTCCATCGAGCTGAAGTACTTCGAAGGCAAGCCTGTCATCGAAGAGCTGAAGCGTAGCAGCCGTCCCGGTCTGCGCCAGTACAAAGCCGTTGACCAGCTGCCGAAAGTGCGTGGCGGTCTGGGCGTGTCGATCGTTTCCACCAACAAAGGTGTGATGACTGATCGCGCGGCCCGTGCTGCTGGTGTTGGCGGCGAAGTGCTCTGCACAGTCTTCTAAGGGGAATCAGCATGTCTCGCGTTGCTAAAAACCCGGTAAGACTGCCTGCAGGCGTCGAAGTTAATCTGGCCGGTCAGGCCCTTTCGATCAAGGGTGCCAAGGGCGCTCTGGAACTGAAGGTCCATCCGTCCGTTGAAGTCACCCAAGAGTCCGGTGAGCTGCGTTTCGCTGCTCGCAATGGCGATCAGCAGACCCGTGCGATGGCCGGCACTACCCGTGCCCTGGTCAACAACATGGTGGTCGGCGTTAGCCAGGGCTTCGAGCGCAAGCTGCAACTGGTCGGTGTGGGCTACAAGGCCCAGTCCAAAGGTCAGGTGCTGAACCTCGCTCTGGGCTTCTCTCACCCCGTGGACTACGAGCTGCCGCAAGGCATCACCGCAGAAACCCCCAACCAGACCGAGATCCTGATCAAGGGTATCGACAAGCAGCTGGTCGGCCAGGTTGCGGCTGAGATTCGTGGTTTCCGTCCGCCGGAGCCTTACAAGGGCAAGGGTGTACGGTATGCCGACGAAGTCGTCCACCGTAAAGAAGCCAAGAAAAAGTAGGGCATAGCAAATGACCGTCAAGAAAGAAACCCGACTGCGTCGCGCTCGCAAGGCTCGCCTGAAGATGCGCGAACTGGAAGTGGTCCGTCTGTGCGTGTACCGCTCTTCCCAGCACATCTATGCTCAGGTCATCGCGGCCGACGGCAGCAAGGTCCTGGCCAGCGCTTCTACGCTGGACAAAGAACTGCGCGAAAGCGCTACCAGCAACGTCGAGGCGGCCAAGAAAGTTGGTCTGCTGGTCGCCGAGCGTGCCAAGGCCGCTGGCGTTACCCAGGTGGCCTTTGATCGTTCTGGCTTCAAGTACCATGGTCGCGTCAAAGCGCTGGCCGACGCTGCTCGTGAAGGCGGGCTGGAGTTCTAAGTCATGGCAAATAACGATCAAAAGCGCGACGAAGGCTATATCGAGAAGCTGGTTCAAGTTAACCGCGTAGCCAAAACCGTGAAAGGCGGCCGTATCTTCGCCTTCACCGCTCTGACCGTGGTTGGCGATGGCAAAGGCCGCGTTGGCTTCGGCCGTGGCAAGGCCCGTGAAGTGCCTGCCGCCATCCAGAAGGCTATGGAAGCTGCTCGCCGCAACATGATCCAGGTGGATCTGAACGGCACCACCCTGCAGTACCCGGTCAAGGCCGCCCATGGCGCCTCCAAGGTGTACATGCAGCCCGCTTCCGACGGTACCGGCATCATCGCTGGTGGTGCCATGCGCGCCGTCCTGGAAGTTGCTGGTGTGCAGAACGTCCTGGCCAAGTGCTACGGCTCCACCAACCCGGTAAACGTTGTGTACGCGACCTTTGAAGGTCTCAAGCACATGCAGGCGCCGGAAGCTGTTGCCGCCAAGCGTGGCAAGAGCGTCGAGGAGATTCTCTGATCATGGCTAATGCAACCGTCAAGGTCACGCTGATCAAGAGCGTCCATGGCCGTCTGGCCAATCACAAGGCTTGCGTCAAGGGTCTCGGCCTGCGTCGCATCGGTCACACCGTCGAAGTTCAGGACACCCCTGAAAATCGCGGCATGATCAACAAGGCCTACTACCTTCTGCGTGTGGAGGGTTAAGTCATGAAATTGAATGATCTGCGTTCCGCCCCCGGCGCTCGCCGCGAGAAGCTGCGTCCCGGTCGTGGTATCGGTAGCGGCCTGGGCAAGACCGGTGGCCGCGGCCACAAGGGTCTGACCTCCCGTTCCGGTGGCAAGGTTGCCCCCGGTTTCGAGGGTGGCCAGCAGCCGCTGCACCGTCGTCTGCCGAAGTTCGGCTTCGTTTCGCTGAAAGCCTTGGACCGTGCCGAGGTTCGTACCTCCGAGCTGGCTAAGGTTGATGTCGATGTGGTCGATCTGCAGGCGCTGAAAGACGCCAACGTGATCAGCCGTGACATCAAGCGTGTCAAGGTTGTGCTGTCCGGCGACGTCACTCGTGCCGTCACCCTGAAGGGCATTCGTGCCACCAAGGGCGCACGTGCAGCCATCGAAGCAGCTGGCGGCAAGATCGAGGAATAAATGGCTAAGCAAGGTGCTCTCTCTGCGCTCAGCAAGACCGGTGGTATGTCCGAGCTGTGGACCCGCCTCCGATTCCTGTTCCTGGCGATCATCGTCTACAGGATCGGTGCGCACATCCCTGTTCCGGGTATCAATCCCGATCAGCTGGCTGCACTGTTCAGGCAGAACGAGGGGACCATTCTTAGCCTCTTCAACATGTTCTCTGGCGGTGCGCTGGAGCGGATGAGCATCTTTGCACTGGGGATCATGCCGTACATCTCGGCTTCGATCATCATGCAGCTGCTTACCGCGATCAGCCCACAGCTGGAGCAATTGAAGAAAGAGGGTGAGTCTGGTCGTCGCAAGATCAGCCAGTACACCCGTTACGGCACGCTGGTTCTGGCGCTTGTTCAGGCCACCGGGATGTCGGTAGGACTCGCCAGTCAGGGCGTCGCATTCAGCGTGGGCTTCAGCTTCTATTTCGTCGCTGTCACCACGTTTGTCGCCGGCGCGCTGTTCATGATGTGGCTGGGTGAGCAGATCACCGAGCGCGGTATCGGCAATGGCATCTCGATGCTGATCTTCGCCGGCATCGTCGCGGGCTTGCCCCGCGCCATCGGTCAGTCCTTCGAGTCGGCACGGCAGGGCGATATCAACATCTTCGCGCTGATCATGGTGGGTGTGGTGGCGGTTGCCATCATCGCCTTCGTGGTGTTCATCGAGCGTGGGCAGCGTCGTATTGCCGTGCACTACGCCAAGCGTCAGCAGGGCCGCAAGGTCTTCGCGGCGCAGAACAGCCATCTGCCGCTCAAGGTGAACATGGCCGGGGTCATTCCGGCGATCTTCGCCAGCAGCATCCTGCTGTTCCCGGCATCGCTCGGTTCGTGGTTCGGTCAGTCCGAGGGTCTCGGCTGGTTGCAGGACGTGGCTCAGGCCATCGCCCCCGGTCAGCCGCTGAATATCTTGCTGTTTAGTGCAGGGATCATCTTCTTCTGCTTCTTCTACACAGCGCTGATGTTCAACCCCAAGGACGTGGCCGAGAACCTGAAGAAATCCGGAGCGTTCATTCCGGGTATTCGTCCTGGTGAGCAGTCCGCGCGCTATATCGATGGCGTGCTGACCCGACTGACTATGTTCGGTGCCCTGTACATGACGGCGGTGTGCTTGTTGCCCCAGTTCCTGGTGGTCGCGGCGAACGTGCCGTTCTATCTCGGTGGGACGTCGTTGCTGATCGTGGTGGTAGTGGTCATGGACTTCATGTCTCAGGTCCAATCCCATCTCGTATCTCATCAATACGAGTCCCTGATGAAGAAAGCCAACCTGAAGGGCTACGGCGGCGGCATGATGCGCTGATCCGTTATCCGTAAGGTTAGAGGAGTTGTCATGAAAGTTCGTGCATCGGTCAAGAAGCTGTGCCGTAACTGCAAGATCATTCGCCGCGAAGGCGTCGTGCGCGTGATCTGCAGCGCTGAACCGCGTCACAAGCAGCGCCAAGGCTGAGTGTGAACCACGCGTCTAACCCGGCAGCTAGTGTGCTGCCGGGTTGATCATTTGTTCCTACAGCGTTAATATCGCGCGCCCTTTTCTTGGCTTCCGGGGCGTCGGTAGCTGTCAATTGGAGTTTTTCTGAATGGCCCGTATTGCAGGCGTCAACATTCCAGATAACAAACACACTGTTATCTCGCTGACCTACATCTATGGTGTCGGTCGCACCACCTCTCAGAAGATCTGCGCGGCCACCGGCATCCAGCCGACCGCCAAGATCAAAGAACTGAGCGACGAGCAGGTCGATCAGCTGCGTAACGAGGTCGCCAAAATCCTCACCGAGGGTGACCTGCGCCGCGAAATCAACATGAACATCAAGCGCCTGATGGATCTGGGTTGCTACCGCGGTCTGCGTCACCGCCGTGGTCTGCCGGTCCGTGGTCAGCGCACCAAGACCAATGCCCGTACCCGTAAGGGCCCGCGCAAGCCGATCCGCAAGTAATCGCATCCGCGAATCGACAGGAATCTAGTCATGGCAAAACCTGCTGCTCGTCCTCGTAAGAAAGTCAAAAAGACAGTGGTTGATGGCATCGCCCACATCCATGCGTCTTTCAACAACACCATCGTGACCATCACCGATCGTCAGGGCAATGCATTGTCCTGGGCGACCTCCGGTGGCTCCGGCTTCCGTGGCTCCCGTAAGAGCACCCCGTTCGCTGCCCAGATTGCAGCCGAACGTGCCGGCCAAGCCGCTCTGGAATATGGTCTGAAGAATCTGGACGTGAACGTCAAAGGTCCCGGCCCCGGCCGTGAGTCCGCTGTTCGCGCCCTGAATGCCTGTGGTTACAAGATCGCCAGCATCACCGACGTGACGCCTATCCCGCATAACGGGTGCCGTCCGCCGAAGAAGCGTCGCGTGTAATAGGAGACAGTGAGAAATGGCTCGTTACATTGGTCCCAAGTGCAAACTGTCCCGCCGCGAAGGCACTGACCTCTTCCTGAAGAGCGGCGCTCGTGCCCTCGACTCGAAGTGCAAGCTGGAAACCGTTCCTGGCCAGCATGGTCAGCGTCGCGGTCGTCTGTCCGACTACGGTCTGCAGCTGCGTGAAAAGCAGAAAGTTCGCCGTATCTATGGCGTCCTCGAGCGTCAGTTCGCCGGTTACTACCAGGAAGCTGCCCGTCGCAAGGGTGCTACCGGTGAAAACCTGCTGCAACTGCTCGAATGCCGTCTGGACAACGTGGTGTATCGCATGGGCTTCGGTGCCACTCGCGCTGAGTCGCGCCAGCTGGTCTCCCACAAGTCGATCACCGTTAACGGTCAGACCGTCAACATTCCCTCCTATCAGGTCAAGGTCGGCGACGTCGTCGCTGTCCGTGAAAAGGCCAAAAACCAGCTGCGTATCGCTCAAGCTCTCGAGCTGTGCGGCCAGCGTGGCCGGGTTGAGTGGGTCGAAGTGAGCACCGAGAAAAAGGAAGGCACCTTCAAGAACGTGCCGGCCCGTGGTGATCTCTCCGCCGACATCAACGAAAACCTGATTGTCGAGCTCTACTCCAAGTAAGGGCTAGAAAGTAGGTGCATCCATGCAGAGTTCGGTAAATGAGTTCCTGACCCCCCGCCATATCGATGTGCAGGCGGTTAGTCAGACCCGTGCCAAGATCACCCTCGAGCCTCTCGAGCGTGGTTTCGGCCATACCTTGGGCAACGCGCTACGGCGTATCCTGTTGTCCTCCATGCCTGGCTGCGCGGTAGTCGAAGCAGAGATCGACGGTGTCCTGCACGAGTACAGCGCCATCGAAGGCGTGCAGGAAGACGTGATCGAGATCCTGCTCAATCTCAAGGGGCTGGCCATCAAGTTGCACGGCCGTGACGAAGTCACCCTGAGCCTGAGCAAGAAAGGTCAGGGGCCAGTTCTGGCCTCTGACATTCAGGTCGATCACGACGTCGAGATCGTCAACGGCGATCACGTCATCGCTCACCTGGCGGACAACGGTTCGCTGAACATGAAGCTGAAAATCGCTCGCGGTCGTGGCTATGAGCCCGCCGACGCGCGTCAGAGCGAAGAAGACGAAACCCGCGCAATCGGTCGTCTTCAGCTCGATGCTACGTTCAGCCCGGTCCGTCGTGTGGCCTATGTGGTGGAAAACGCCCGGGTCGAACAGCGTACCAACCTGGACAAGCTTGTGCTTGACCTGGAAACCAACGGTACCCTGGATCCGGAAGAAGCCATCCGTCGTGCCGCCACTATCCTGCAGCAGCAGCTGGCAGCCTTCGTCGACCTCAAGGGTGACAGCGAGCCGGTCGTGGTCGAGCAGGAAGACGAGATCGATCCGATCCTGCTGCGTCCGGTGGACGATCTGGAACTGACCGTTCGTTCGGCCAACTGCCTCAAGGCGGAGAACATCTACTACATCGGTGACCTGATTCAGCGTACCGAAGTGGAGCTGCTCAAGACCCCGAACCTGGGCAAGAAGTCCCTGACCGAAATCAAGGACGTTCTGGCCTCGCGTGGTCTGTCGCTCGGTATGCGCCTGGACAACTGGCCCCCTGCAAGCCTTAAGAAGGACGACAAGGCTACTGCCTGATCGTCATTGTTCACCGAACGATAGTTTGGGAAGGAATTTCAATCATGCGTCATCGTAAAAGTGGTCGTCATCTGAGCCGCACGAGCGCACATCGCAAGGCCATGTTTCAGAACATGGCTGTGTCGCTGTTCGAGCACGAGCTGATCAAAACTACCCTGCCGAAAGCCAAGGAACTGCGCCGCGTTGCCGAGCCGCTGATCACCCTGGCCAAGGAAGACAGCGTCGCCAACCGTCGTCTGGCTTTCGACCGCACCCGTTCGAAAGCTGCCGTTGGCAAGCTGTTCAACGACCTGGGTAAGCGCTACGCCAACCGTCCGGGTGGCTACCTGCGTATCCTGAAGTGCGGCTTCCGCGCTGGCGACAATGCGCCCATGGCGTACGTCGAGCTGATCGACCGTCCGGTCGGCGGCACCGTGGAACAAGCTGCTGAATAAGTAGCGCTGTTCTGGAAAAAGCCGGGCTCTTGCCCGGCTTTTTCATGCCTGGCGTTTGGCGAAGCTGCAGGCAGGGCCCTTCTGCTTGGGTTTTCTATCAGGATGCTAGGATCAATAAATTAGTCCTAAAGTATTGCCTTGGCGATACTTCTCCCACGCGATCAGCAAGCGCTATGCAAAGGGAGACAGCCTGTGACCGATACCAAGAACCTCACCACCGCCAGCGGCATTCCGGTGGCCGACAACCAGAATTCCCGCTCCGCCGGACCACGCGGTCCGCTGATGCTCGACGACTTCCATCTGATCGAGAAGCTGGCGCACTTCAACCGTGAAGTCATTCCCGAGCGACGCGTGCACGCCAAGGGTTCCGCCGCCTATGGCACCTTCACCGTCACCCAGGACATCACCCATCTCTCCAGTGCCAAGCTGTTCGCCAGTATCGGCAAGCAAACCGAGACCATCCTGCGCTTTTCCACCGTGGGCGGTGAGCGCGGCTCGGCGGATACCGAACGTGATCCGCGTGGCTTCGCGCTGAAGTTCTATATGGAAGAAGGCAACTGGGACATCGTCGGTAACAACACCCCGGTGTTCTTCATCCGCGATCCGCTCAAGTTTCCCGACTTCATCCATACCCAGAAGCGCGATCCCTGGAGCAATCTGAAGAGTCCGCAGATGATGTGGGACTTCTGGTCGCTGTCGCCGGAGTCGCTGCATCAGGTGACCATCCTGTTTTCCGATCGCGGCATTCCGGATGGCTATCGCTTCATGCATGGATTCGGCAGCCATACCTTCAGCCTGATCAATGCCCAGGGCGAACGGCACTTCGTGAAGTTTCACTTCAAGAGCCAGCAGGGAATCAGGAACCTGGCGCCGACCGAGGCCGCACGTCTGGCCGGGAGCGATCCGGACTACAGCCAGCGCGACCTGTTCCAGGCCATCGAACGCGGCGAATTCCCGCGCTGGAAGCTGTGCATCCAGGTGATGAGCGAGCAGGAAGCGGCCGGTCGCGCCGAAAATCCTTTCGACGTCACCAAGGTCTGGTCGCAGCAGGACTATCCGCTGCAGGAGGTTGGCCTGCTGGAGCTCAATCGCAATCCGCAGAACTACTTCGCCGAGGTGGAGCAGGCGTCCTTCGCGCCAAGCAACGTGGTACCGGGCATTGGCCTGTCGCCGGACCGCATGCTGCAGGGACGCGTGTTCGCCTATGCCGATGCCCAGCGTTATCGGGTGGGAACCAACTACCAGCAGTTGCCGGTCAATGCGCCGCGCTGCCCCTATGCCAACAACCAGCGTGACGGGGCCATGAGATTCGATGGCAATGGTGGTTCCCAGCCGAACTACGAGCCCAACAGCTATGGCCATACGCCCAGGCAGGCGCCGCAGTATCGCGAGCCGGCGCTAAATTTCGCCGGTCCGGCCGATCGCTACGACCACCGGGTGGATGAGGATTACTACAGTCAGGCCGGAGCGCTGTTCCGCCTGATGAACGCGGACCAGCAGACGTTGCTGATCGACAATATCGTTGGTGCCATGGCTTCGGTGACCCGCGATGTCCAGCTGCGGCAGCTCGGTCACTTCCTCAAGGCCGACCCTGCCTACGGTATGGGAGTGGCCAGGGGACTGGGGATAGATCCCAGCGAAGTGGCCTGACCCAACGGGGTAGAAGGAGCCCGGCGGATGCCGGGCTTTTTTTGTCCGTAAAAAAGTGTGGGAAAGGCTGTCTCGGACGCCGCTTGCGACGTCGCAGTGCTAAGGTTCGCATCAAGCGCGAAAACACGAGGCTCGCTCTCCCGTCATGACTGTGTTTGGAGTGTCTTTGCGCCAGCTCTGGGCGCACGAAAAGGCCAGCTATGGCGTTCGCGTCTTTGTCGCCCTGAGCGGCGCCATGGCCGTCTGCTGGTCGCTGGGCGATCTGCGCGCGTTGTCGCCGGTGTTTCTCGGCATCATCGCCAGCGCCCTGGCGGAAACCGATGACAGCTGGCTGGGCCGTCTCAAGTCGCTGGTGGTCACCCTGCTGTGCTTCGCGGTGGCCGCCTTCGCGGTCGAACTGCTGTTTCCCTATCCCTGGATCTTTGTGGCGGGCCTGGGCCTGGCCACCTTCAGCCTGACCATGCTCGGCGCCATCGGCGAGCGCTATGCGTCCATCGCCCAGGCCACGGTGATCCTGTCGATCTACGCCATGATCGGCGTGGATCAGCGGCTGGGTACCCAGGTGCCGTTGTGGTACGAACCGGCGCACCTGCTGGCCGGGGCGCTGTGGTACGGCCTGCTTTCGGTGCTCTGGTGCGCGCTGTTCGCCCATCAGCCGGTGCGGCAGAATCTGTCCGCACTCTATGGCGAGCTGGAGACCCTGCTCCGGCTCAAGGCGGAGATGCTCGAACCGGTGCGCGGGGTGGATCTGCATCGGCGGCGGGTCCTGCTGGCCCAGCAGAACGGCAAGGTGGTACAGGCGCTGAACCAGGCCAAGGCGACCATCCTCAATCGCTTCGGCCGCTCGGGGCGGCCGGGCGCGCGTTCAGGGCGCTACTTCCGTCTGTATTTCATGGCGCAGGACATCCACGAGCGGGCCAGTTCTTCGCACTATCCCTACAGCGCCCTGACCGAGGCGTTCTTTCACAGCGACATCCTCTTTCGCTGCCAGCGCCTGCTCAAGCTGCAGGCCGCGGCCTGCCGCAACATGGGCGAGGCGATCCGCCTCGGTCAGCCCTTCGAATATGGCCAGCAGAGTCAGCAGGGGCTGACCGATCTGCAGGCCTCGCTGGAGTATCTCAAGCAGCAGCAGAATCCGCGCTGGCGCGGCCTGCTGCGCTCCCTGGACCTGCTCGGGCACAATCTCTCGACCCTGGAGCGGCAATTTTCCGAGGCGGGCAACAGCGACTCGGGCGCGGCGGATCTGGATACCAGCCTGCTGGATCCGGCGGCGCGTTCGCTGCGCGAGGTGTTCCAGCGTATCCGCCTGCAGCTGACCCCGACCTCGCTGCTGTTCCGCCATGGCCTGCGCATGGCGCTGGCGCTGATGGCCGGCTATGGGGTGCTGCACCTGATCCACCCGGTCAATGGCTACTGGATCCTGCTGACCACGGTGTTCGTCTGCCGGCCGCAGTACGGGGCGACCCGGGTGCGGCTGGTGCAGCGGATCGTCGGCACGGTGATCGGGCTGTTGCTGGGCAGTGCCCTGCTGGAGCTGTTCGCCCAGCCGGAGATCCAGCTGCTGCTGGCGCTGGTCGCCGGTCTGGTGTTCTTCATCACCCGGACCGATCGCTACACCATCGCCACCGCCGCCATCACCCTGATGGTGCTGTTCTGCTTCAACCAGGTGGGCAACGGCTTCATGCTGATCTGGCCGCGGCTGCTGGATACCCTGCTGGGTTGCCTGATCGCGGTACTGGCGGTGTTCTTCGTCCTGCCGGACTGGCAGGGGCGCCGCCTGCATCTGGTGATGGCCAACACCCTGCGCACCAACGCCCTCTATCTGCGCCGGTTGCACGAGCAGTACCGCACCGGCAAGCGCGACGATCTCGATTACCGCGTGGCGCGGCGCAATGCCCATAATGCCGATGCGACGCTGTCGGCGGCGCTGGCCAACATGCTGCGCGATCCCGGGCATTTCCGGCGCAACCTGGAAGCGGGCTTTCGCTATCTGGCGCTGTCCAACACCTTGCTGGGTTATCTGTCGGCCCTGGGCGCGCACCGTCGCCAGCTGGAGGCGGCCGAGCACGATGCCCTGGTGGAGCGCGCCGTGACCCGTATCGCCGAGGGCATGGAGGCCATCGCCGCAGCGGTGGCGGAGCGGCGCAGTCTGCCGCCGACCGCTGAAGAGGAAAGCAGCCTGGCCGACCAACTGGAGGCCGCGGCGGATGACAACGACGACGGCTATCGACTGGTGTGCACCCAGCTGGCGCTGATCTGCCGGTTGCTGCCCAATCTGAAAAGCGCCGCCAACCATACCCTGCGCGAACAAACCCGCCAGGAACCGGCAGCGGTTGCCGCCGGTGCTTGAGCAAGGTTGGCGCGACGCGCTATGTTGACCGATGTCCGTCGAATCTTTCGACGCCTGTCCAAGCTGGTTTGAAGGCTGTTCCAACACATGCGTATGCGTCTTCTAGTAGTGGGCGGGGAGAGCGCCCTGGGCAAGGCGCTACTCGCCGCCGGTGCCGAAGCGGGCATCGAATTCGTCGCCCCCGAGACTCCCGCGGAGGGCTGGTACGCTGCCGGACTGACCGAGGTCCTCGACCAGGTCCGGCCGGGAGCGGTGATCAATCTCGCCTACTACCGCGACTGGTTGCAGACTGCGGACTTCGACCCGGCCCTGATGCAGCGCCAGGCGCTGGCCGTCCAGCGCCTGGCAGGGCTCTGCCAGCACTATCAGATTCCGCTGATCCAACCGTCCAGTTATCAGCTGTTCGATGGCTCGCGCGTGGCCGGCTATAGTGAAAAGGATCTTCCACGGCCCCCCGGGGGGCGGGGCGAAGCGCTCTGGCGGGTCGAGCAACTGGTGCGGGCGCTGTGCCCGATGCATATCCTGCTGCGCCTGGGCTGGGTGCTGGACGACTCCCGCGACGGGCGCCTGGGGCGTCTGCTGCAGCAGCTCGGCGCCGAGCAGGTGGTGCCGATGGCGGGCGACCGGCGCGGCAATCCGACCACCGTGGGCGATGCCGCCCGGGTACTGCTGGCCGTGGTCAAGCAGCTCGACTGCGGCGCGCCGCTCTGGGGGACCTATCACTACGGCGCCCAGGAAGCGGTATCGGAATTGGGCCTGGCCGAGACCGTCGCCCAGCTCTGGCAGGAATTCGACCGGCCGGTGCGCTGCGAATGGCAGGAGGTGACGCACCTCGAGCGTGCGGATGCCGGGGAAGAACCACAACAGGGGGTGTTGATCAGTCGCAAGCTGCTCAACACCTTTGGAATCAAGGCGCGGCGCTGGCAGCAGGAGCTGCCCGCGCTGTTGCAGGGCTTTCGGCAGGACGAGGTAGGTTTCCATGAGTGATGCGCCCATTCTGATCACTGGCGGTGCCGGCTTCATCGGCTCCCATCTGGCCGACGCGCTGCTGGCGCGGGGCCGGCGGGTGCGAGTGCTGGACGATCTCAGCACCGGCAAGCGCGAGAATCTGCCGCTGGACAACGACCGGATCGAACTGCGGGTGGGCGACGTGGCCGATGCCACGACGCTGGAAGCCGCAGTGGCCGGCTGTGCCGCGGTGGTGCACCTGGCCGCGGTGGCCTCGGTGCAGGCGTCGGTGGAAGACCCGGTGGGTACCCACCGAGCCAATTTCATCGGTACCCTGAATCTGTGCGAGGCCATGCGCAAGGCCGGCATCAAGCGCGTGGTCTATGCCTCCAGCGCGGCGGTCTATGGCGCCAACGGTCAGGGCCAGGCCATCGACGAAGAGCTGCCCAAGGCGCCCCTGACGCCCTATGCGGCCGACAAACTGGCCGGCGAGTACTACTTCGACTTCTATCGCCGCGAGCACGGGCTGGAGCCGGCGATTTTCCGCTTTTTCAACATCTACGGCCCACGGCAGGATCCGTCTTCGCCCTATTCCGGGGTGATCAGCATCTTTACCGAGCGTGCCCGCCGCCAGACGCCGATCACGGTGTTCGGCGACGGCGAGCAGACCCGCGATTTCGTCTATGTCGCCGATCTGGTGGGCATCCTGGTGCAGGCGCTGGAAGCCGCCGAAGTAACGGCCGGCGCGGTGAACGTGGGGCGCGGCGAGACCATCAGCCTGAACGGCCTGCTGGCGGAGATCGGCCAGGTGCTCGGTGGCCTGCCGCAGGTGACCCATGGGGCCGCGCGGGCGGGGGACATCCGGCATTCGAAGGCGGATAACAGCCGCCTGCGCGAGCGTTTCGATTTCAGCCAGCCCACCGGCATGGGGACGGGGCTGGCAGCGCTGCTAAGGGACTAGCCGGCGAGGCCGGGGGCAAGCCCTGGCCTGTTGGGCTTCGCCGCTGGAGCCGTCTCAGCGCCAACCTGCGGCGCGAATGGCTGGTGGTGAGCTAGAAGCGATAGCCCAGGCCGACCATGTAGACCCAGGGATCCACGTCCAGATCGACCTTGGCGCGGGCGCCGAGGGCGGTGTTGTCGACGTGGGCGGTGGTGGCGATGTCGATGTAGCGGATCTGGGCATTGAGCATCACCCGGTCGGTGAGCATGAGATCGGCACCGACCTGGGCGGACCAACCCCAGGAGTTGTCGGCGCGGAAGTTGTCGAAACCGGCCGCACTGGCGCTGCTGCCGACGTGCTCGTCATAGATCCAGGTGTAATTGAGGCCGGCGCCGACATAGGGCTGGAACGTCGCCTTGGCGTCCAGCGGGTAGTAGACCAGGCTCAGCGTCGGCGGCAGGTGCTTGAGGCTGCCCAGCTTGCCATTGGCGGCGTCGAGCCCGGTGCCCTTGATGTTGACCTGGTGCTCGAAGGGCGTGGCCGCCAGCAATTCGAGGCCCAGGTGATCGGTGAGCATGTAGGCGACGTTCAGCCCCAGCTGGGTGTCGCTGTCCATGGTCGCCTTGCCGCCCAGATTGGCGCCACTCAGGGCGCCTCTGTCGATCTTGACGTCGGAGCTGCGCTCGTGGGGATCCACGGTGATGGCGCCGGCGCGCAGGATGATGTCGCCGGCCTGGTGAGCCTGGGCGAAGGGGGCGGCCAGCGCGAGGGCGAGGGCGAGCAGGCTGAGACGGAAGAGAGGACGCATGGCGAGGGCTCCGAAGGCATTGAAAAATGGCTGGGAGCAGCCTAGCGAAGCCGGAACGACGGACTCTTGATCTCGCTCAAGGGCAGGGCAGATCCCTCAGGAGCCGTCGCCCTTGAGGAGGTAGGGCTGGATGCGCTGGGCCTGCAGCCAGTAGCCGGCGACGGCCACCTCGCTGCGCTGGGTGCTCACGCCCAGGCGGCCTTCCACCCAGTAGGGCAGGTGCAGCTTGGACAGCCAGAGATCGTGGCTGCCCTTGACGTAGACGATCTGATTGCCGGGCGGCGGTGGTACGTGGATGCAGGCGCCGTAATAGGGGACCAGCAGGAATTCGGTGACCTCGCCCTCTTCGGTGACCATCAGCGGCACCACGTAGCCGGGCAGGCGCACCTCCTGGCCGTCCAGGACGGCCACCGTGGGCGCGTCCGGCCAGGGCTGGCTGGCGGCCGGGCCGTCTTCGCCGAGGCCGTGGTCGACGCTGCCGGGATTGAAGCGCGGCGCATCGGCCGGCACCAGTTCGCGCCAGGCGAGTTGGCGGGGGTCGGCCTGGGCGCAGGACAGCCAGCAGAGCAACAGCAGGAGCACCAGGCGCATGGGGAAGCCTCGTCTACAAACGCACGGACAACCCGTCCGTGAGGGCCTGGCGACAGCCGCGCCAGGCCGGAATGCAGCCGAGCACCAGCGCCGCGAGCAGGATACCGCCGAGCAGTTGCCCATCGTAGAGCGAGGGCCAGTCCAGCGGCAATGCCAGGCCGTATTCCGCCAGCAGCCAGGGCCGGCCCAGGGCGATGGCGCCATAGAGCAGCGCCAGCCCGGCGAGACAGCCGGCCAGGGTGAGGGCCAGGGCTTCGGCCAGCAGCAGGCCGAACAGATGACGCGGCTGGGCACCCACCGAGCGCAGGATGGCCATCTCCCGGCGTCGTTCGTTGAGGCTGGCGAGCAGGGCGGTGAGCATGCCCACCAGCCCGGTGAGCACCACGCACAGCGACATCACCAGCAGCGCCTGTTCCGCCGTGCCGAGCAGACCCCAGAGTTCCTGCAGGGCCACGCCGGGCAGGATGGCCAGCAGCGGCTCGCCGCGGTAGTCGTTGACCGCGCGCTGCACGGCAAAGGTGGCCACCCGACTCTTGAGGCCGACCAGGGCGGCGGTCAGGTCCTGGGGCGTGAGATCGCGCCGGCGCACCTCGGCGTCGCTCAGCGCAGGACCGGGCATGCCACCGCGCCAGTCCAGGTGCAGGGCGGTCATGCCGCTCAGCGGGATGTGCAGGGTGCGGTCGACGGGGGTACCGGTGGGGGCGAGGATGCCGACCACCGTGAAGGGGTGGTCGCTATGCTCGGTCAGGCTGATGGTGGCGACACCATGGGCCAGCACGACCCTGTCGCCCAGTTGATAGTGCAGCGCCTTGGCCACCTCGGCGCCCAGCACCACCTCGAAGACGTCGTTGAAGGGGCGACCCTGGGCCAGCCGCAGCGGCTGGTTGCGCCCGTAGTGATAGTGGGCGAAGTAGTTGCCGTCGGTACCCAGCACCCGGTAGCCGCGGTGGGAGTCGCCGAGGGACAGCGGGATGGTCCAGGCGACGCGGGGATCGGCGGCGAGCTTCTCGTAGCTCTCCCAGCGGATGTTGTTGGTGGCATTGCCGATGCGGAACACCGAGTAGAGCAGCAGATTGACCGCACCGGAGCGGGCGCCCACCACCAGGTCGGTACCGGCGATGGTGCTGGCGAAGCTGGCCTTGGCCTCGGTGCGCAAGCGTTCGACGCCCAGCAGCAGAGCCACCGAGACGGCGATGGTGAAGACGGTGAGGAGGGCGGTGGCGCGACGATTGCGCAGGCTGGCCCAGGCCAGTTGCAGAAGCGGCATCCTAGGTCTCCGGCCGGGCGGCGTTGAGTTGGGCCAGGGTCAGGTGGCGATCGAAGCGATCGGCCAGGCTGCGGTCGTGGCTGACGAACAGCAGGCCGGCGCCGGCGGCGGCGCACTCGGCGAACAGCAGCTGCAGGAAGGCATCGCGGTGATCGGTATCCAGTGCCGAGGTGGGTTCGTCGGCGATCACCAGCTCCGGTTGGCCGATCAGGGCGCGCGCGGCGGCGACCCGCTGCTGCTGACCGATGGAGAGTTCCCGCGCCGGACGCCGGGGCAGGTCGGGATCGCTCAGCCCCAGGGCGCAGAGCAGGGTCAGGGCCGCACCCCGCGGATCGCCGTGCCGCGCGGTGGCGCGCTCGCGGCGCAGCGCCGAGAACTGGCAGGGCAGCAGGATGTTGTCCAGCACCGAGAGAAAGGGCAGCAGGTTGAATTGCTGGAAGAGAAAGCCGGAGTGGTCGACGCGAAAACGATCGCGCCGGGCGGTGGCGAGTGCTCCCAGATCCTGACCGAGCAGGCGCACCTGGCCGCGACCGGGGCGCTGCACGCCACCCAGCAGGCCGAGCAGGGTGGTCTTGCCACTGCCCGAAGGGCCTTCGAGAAACAGTGCTTCGCCGGGTGCCAGCTGGAAGTGCCGGATGTCCAGGCATTCCGCCTGGCCCGGCCAGGCGAAGCCGAGGTCCTGGATCTCGACCAGGGGGGCGGAGGTCACGACCGCCTTACCATTTCAGCTGCGGTTGCTTGGCGGTCAGTTCGGCGCCTTGCTGACCGCTGGCGACGATGGCCTGGACCTCGACACTGTGGCTGTTGGGGAAGCGGGCGAACCAGCCGGAGAGATCCAGGCTGGCGAGCGCGCCCGGTTTGCTGCAGCTGAAGCTCATGCTGGCGTCCACGTCGAGATGGCCGCTGGCGCTGGCGTCCTTGGCGAACAGCGGGCTGATGGCGCTGGCCGCGGTCAGGCGGCAATCGGCGGCCGCGGGCAGCTGCACCAGCGCCTGGGGATTCTCCAGGCTTTGGCGCAGGGCCGCGACGGCGTCCTCTTCCTGCTGGTTGCGCGGGGCATGTTCGAAGCCCAGCAGATCAGCCGCCGGACTGCGCCACTGCAATTCCAGGCCGGTTTCCGTCTGGGCCAGGTCGAGGTGGGATTCGCCGTGCACATGGGCGCCCAGGGCACCGTGCTCGTGTTCGTCATGGTCACTATCGGTGCCTTGGGCAAAGGTCGGTTGAGCGAGCGCGGCGGCGAGGCAGAGGGTCAGCAGGGGCAGGCGCATGGATGGCTTCCAGTGGGCGGAAAGGCGCTATGTTATGTTGTTGCATTTGCCTGTCGCAACCTCGGTTTGGCGTCGGCCGGTGGCTGTGGGAGCATGGGCCTCTGCACGACGAGGAGAACACCATGGTACGCATTCGCGGAACCATCGGCAGCCAGCCCGTGGATCTCACGGTGGAGCTGGACGAGGCCGACTGGCAGCGCCTGGCCGCAGCCCTGCAGCCGACAGCGGCGTCCCTCCCTGCTGCGGCGGTGGCCGCCGCCGCCAGCGGGCCCAAGTCGGGCGGCGACATGCTCTGGGACCAGGTGGTGAAGCTGCTCAGCCAGGCTGGCCGCCTCAGCGGACCGGACATCCTGGTGGCCCTGGAAAAGCTGACCGGCAATCTGGGCGTGGCCAAGCAGCTGCTGGTCCGGCTGAGGCATAGTCCCCAGGTGCGCATGGAGCGGGTGGGGGAGGCGCAGTTCTATATCTGGCAGGGATGAGGCTGAAGGTAGGTGAGTGGAAAACGCTGCGCGGTTTCCATGCTGCACAAGCGTCCACAGCGCCAGGCTGGCGCTGTGGACAAGGCTGCGCCCAGGGCGACGCAGCCGTTATCGACAGGCGCCTAGTACAGCGCCTGGTACAGGCGGCGGCGATAGGTGGCGACTAGCGGGTGATCGTTGCCCAGCAGATCGAAGACCTGCACCAGGGTCTTGCGCGGCAGGTCGTCACCGTAGCCGCGATTGCGGCGGAACAGGTCCAGCAGACCATCCAGGGCCGGTTCGTACTGCTGGCGGGCCAGTTGCTGTACGGCCAGCTGGTAGGCGGCTTCATCGTCGCCGGCATCGCGCGCCAGGCGACTCTTGAGGTCAGCCACCTCCGGCAGGCTGGCGGCCTGGCGCAGGAAGGTCAGCTGGGCCCGGGCGCCGGCCAAGGCCTGCTTGTGTTCGTCGCCCTTGACCGCGTCCAGCACTGCCTGGGCATCGTCCAGTTCGTTGCGCTCGGCCAGGCAGCGGGCATAGAGGATCAGCGCCAGGGCATCACTGTTGTCTTCTTCGAGCAGCGCCTTGAGCAGCGCCTCGGCCTCGGCGAAACGGCCCTCGGCGAACAGCGCCTGGGCGGCGTCCAGCGGATCTTCCTCGGCCGGCGGCAAGGCCTGGACATGGGGTTCGAGCAGGGCGCGGATGGCCGATTCGGGCTGGGCGCCGGCGAAGCCGTCCACCGGCTGGCCATCCTTGAACAGCACCACCGTGGGCAGGCTGCGGATGCCGAATCTCATCACCAGTTCCTGCTCGATGTCGCAGTTGACCTTGGCCAGGTGCAGGGCGCCGCCATAGGACTCGGTGATCTTGGCCAGCAGCGGCATCAGCACCTTGCAGGGCGCGCACCACTCGGCCCAGAAGTCCACCAGCACCGGGGTGCTGAAGGAGGCGTCGATGACCTGTTGCTGGAAGGTGTCGAGGGTGGCGTCGAAAATGTAGGGGACCTGGCTCATGGCGGACTCGGCAGAGGCGGGTGGCCCCAGATCATTCCTGATCCGGAGCCCCCTAAGAACCGTGCTTGCGACTTTCACAGCACACGGCTCAAGCTTACGAAAAGTCAGCCCAGAGGCTGACCGGCAACGTTGACTAACGATCCTATCATTACAGACCGCTGTGTCGCAGAGTCACTTGTTTACGCTGGCTGTGAATCAGCGAGTGACAGTTGGGATGGAGAAGTACGCGATTTTTCAGAGTGTCCTTGCCGCCGTCCACCCGTCGAATGACATGGTGGTCGTCCCAGCCCGTTTCCCTGGTAATCGCGTGACCGCACAGAGCGCAGTTCCCTTTCTGGCGCCGGTAAAGGCTTAGGATTTGTTTCCTGAAACGCAGCTTGTGCTGCATCCTTTGGACCCTTAGCTTTTCCCATTTCTGCTCAAGCGCAGCGTCGTACGGGTGGTACCCGCCTGATAGACGCTTTTGGCGCTTGATTACGGTCTTCGCTAGCTCATAAAGCTCACGATACTTTCTCTCTCCCTTCTTGCCTCTATAGGGATGCGCGAACACCTGTTTCCGCCCGCCGATGGAATGGAAGTATTTGTTCCAGCTCCACGTAGCTAGCTTCTTCGGGTGTCGGCGCTTCGCCCACCTTCGTAGCAACCAGAAAATCAAGTTATCTAGTTTCTTGAAGGTGGCTTTAGCAACAGCCTGAGAATGGTATTGAGCCCACCCTCGTAGTACCGGGTTCAGACGGCCGATCAACTCTTCCTGAGTCAGAGCCCCACTGGATCTCACTATGTCCCTTACCTTTCGATAGAACGTCGAGATGTTCTTCTTCGAGGGTTTGGTAAACAGCTTGGTCCGTCGGTAAGGCGATTTCGGCACGTATTTCCTGAAATTCCACCCTAGGAAATCAAAGCCCTGAAGGATGTGGGTTATCTGCGTTTTCTCTTCGGACAAGCTCACCCCTCGTACCGACAGGAAATGCTCGACCCAAGGTATGACCTCGTCAGTCAACAGCTCTTTGGTAGCCGCTGTGATGATGAAGTCGTCCGCGTATCGCACCACATGCACTCTGGGCGTATCGGCGTTGGTACCCGCTAGCTTTCTGGCCAGATGACCTTTGAGCTGCTTCTCCAAACCGTTAAGGGTGGCGTTAGCCAAACAGGGCGAAATAATCCCACCTTGTGGCGTCCCGGCCTCCGTAGCCATGAAGTGTCGCCGGTCAATTACCCCGGCCTTCAACCACAGCCGCAGTACCTTTTTGTCCATAGGGACGTTCTGGCACAGCCACTCGTGATTGATGTTGTCGAAGAACCCCTTGATGTCACCTTCCAGAACCCACACAGGTGAGTCGTCTTGCGACATTAACTGAAAGATTTCAACCATCGCATCAGCGGTCGAGCGATCCGGCCGGAAGCCGAAACTTTTCGGGTCGCTGGTGCTTTCGATGACAGGTTCCAGGGCGGACAGGTAGAGCGCTTGCATGGCCCGATCAAACATCGTCGGTATGCCTAGCGGGCGCTTTTCCTTCTTCCCTGGCTTCGGTATCCAAACCCTCTTTAGCGGTTTGGGCCGATAGCCTCGTTTCTCCGATAGACGCTTCGCGGCGTGGAGCTTGGCTGGAGGCGTCCCCCAGGTTTCTCCATCGACGCCCGGAGTCTTGCGACCCCGGTTTTCCGTCACCCGTCTTACAGCCATACAGCGGCCATAAAACGAATGGGTCAGTAACCGTTGCAGGCGTTTAACCCTACGCCAGTCACCGGCCATTGTTGCCTGCGCAATCTTCAACTGCGTTTTCCGAACGGAGATTTGGATCTTGGCCCAATCGAGATCGTGCCAGCCCTTCACGCCGTCAGGAGACGCAGACGAAACCGATGTTGCTGGTTGCGTATTCATACAGTCCTCCTCAGGTCAGTAACCTTCGGGACGGACTTCTCCCCTAGGGGTTGAAGTCACCCCTAGGGTCGTTTCGCTGGAAATCAGCACTAGATCATGCGCCCGTAAACCAGGTGCACGTCAGCCAGGGTTGCCCCTGTCGATGATGTTTCAACCGATATGCCGCC